>NZ_VHIJ01000043.1:0-69287 GCF_006680095.1 Pseudarthrobacter sp. B4EP4b
TGTTGGAGCCGCACCCATGAGCAGGATGACAGGGGGCGGGGCGGGAAAGCCAGCCGAAGTGGGCCGCGGCGGGGATGTGCCGTGGATCGTGCGGACCATGTCTTTCTGTATCTTCTTCTTCCCGTCGTCGATGGTGTTCAGGCCCATCGGCGCTGCCGGTACGGTTCCTATGATCCTGGCCGCGCTCATATTTGGGATCTGGGTCTGCAGCATCCTCTTTGGCCTGCACGACCCGCTCCGCTTCCGGCATCCCGGCCGCCTGGCGGTGGGCATCCTGTTCCTCGCCACAAGCGCCTCGTACGTCGCACTGTACGCCGGAATCACTGGGGGCAGCACCGAGGTCGCCCGGGCGTCGGCCGACCGCTGGATGATCCTGCTGATGGCAAGTGCCGGGATCATCATCGCCCTTGGGGAGGTCGTGCGGAACATGGACGATGCCCTGGTGCTGCTCCGCGCTCTGCTGGCAGGTGCCATGTTTTGTTGCCTGGTAGCCGTGGTGCAGTTCTTCTTCGAACTGAATCCAATGGAATGGTTCAAGGTGGCGATGCCCGGATTTGAATACAATGGCGGTGATACGCCGTTCCAATCCCGCGGCGCGTTGCTTCGGGTGGCTGGCAGCACATTCCACTCCATCGAACTGGCCGTAGTCGCCGCGATGCTGCTGCCACTTTCTATGTGGCGGGCTATATACGACCCGCGGGGAAATCTGATGCGACGCCTGATCGGGCCGGCCCTGCTCATCTTTGCAATTGCGTCCACAGTGTCCCGTTCAGGGATCCTGGGCCTCGTCACTGGCCTGCTGATTTTCATTCCGTTTCTTGCCCGCACCCCAAGGCTGTGGGCCCTACTGGCCGCACCTGTGGCCCTCGGGGCCTTATTCCTCGGGGTTCCTGGACTGGTCAGCACTCTCACGGGCACAGTCTCCGGCTCCGAGGCAGACCCGTCGATCACTACCCGGACCGACAACTTTCCCCGGGTCGAGGCCATGGTTTCGGACCGTCCCTGGCTGGGGCTCGGCCCTGGAAACTACATCGCGGACACCGCGATCCACATCCTGGACAACCAATATCTGAACGCAGCCGTAACGCAGGGCTTGGTTGGCCTGGTGGCCCTCCTTGTGTACATGGTGCTGCCGGGCGCGAGTGCCGTCATGGCTGCCCGCGCCAGCAGCAATCCGCAACTCAAATCCTTGGCTGGCGCCGTGGGTGCCGGAGCCATGGTGGCCGCGGTATGTTCCCTGACTTTCGACTCCATGTCATTTCCGGTTTTCGCCCTCACTTACCCTGTGCTCGTTGGCCTGAGCGGATCAGTGTGGCTGATGGCCAAGAGCGAAAACGCAGTCGTTCCACCGTCTGAGCTTGCTATTTCCAGACCTGTTCCGAATGTTGGATCGGGTCGGACCCTGAAAGGAGAAGGCCCATGGACCCGCTAGCCGTCTTAAGGACCATCTGGCAGCAACGAATCGTTGCGATCCCTATCGCAGTACTGACAGTTCTGGCTGCCGTCTACGTCTTCCAGTTCGCCCCGCGGTCTTACGAGTCGTCGTCGACGTTCGCAATGATCAACCCGGACATCCCCACGGAACTGGACGTCATCAAACATCCCGAGCTTGGGAACTTGAACCCAAAGAATCCGTATCTTCGTTCTTCGGACCCTTCGCTCATCGTGCAGGTCTTGCTGACCAGGCTCAATGACGGGTCCACCGCTGACCTGCTGGCCGGACAGGGCCTGAGCGACCAGTACACGGTCAGTCGCGGTGTCGGTGGCTTGAATGGATTCCTGGTGGACATCACCGGGGAAGGCGAAACGCCGGAAAGGTCTATCGCCACAACAGAGGCCTTGGGGCGACTGCTGCAGGAATACCTGCACGAGGCGCAGAAGGTCAACGGCGCTGACGATGTCTACCTGTTTTCCTCGATTATGGTTGCAAGTCCGGACAAGGCAACCGAGCAGTTCTCCAGCCGGCTTCGAGCCTTGATCGTAGTCTTCCTCGGCGGCGTAGTGGCGATGTTCGGTGCGGTTTCGATGGCAAGGTCGATGGCGGCGGCCAAGGAGCGGCGGCTACTGCTTTCCCCCGATGCTGCGGGCGGAAAGAGACGCCGAAGGGCTGTCCGCGGCAGCAGCGACATTGAAGTGCCTCAGGCCACGCCCGATTCCGCGGCGCTGACCCCTCCCTTCGACATCGAATTTGGCCTGAATGATTCAAAAACGCTTGTACAGCATGGGCGCCGGCTGTCGGGGGCCAAACAGTGACAGTCGAGCCCTTACCTATCGGTTTACGTCAGTTGGGAGCTCTCATGTCTGCAAATTTCGGATCGAAGACCAACTACTGGTCAAGGATCCGAGGCCCAGCGGTGGCCGCAGTCATCGGTCTGGCGTGCTCAGCAGCCCTGAGCGGATGTGACGTGCCAGGTGCCGCCAAGGCAGACCCGCAAAATCCAGCATCAGTCCTTGATGGGCTGGCGAGGATTCCGTGGGAAGGCGGACCTGCCTACTGGAACCAGTTCCCAAAGGCTGCTGAGGCCGGCTGGAACGACCCGGCCTTCTTCCCCATCGCAGTGTTTATGGGCAAACCCGAGCACGCTTCCCAGCTGAAGTCCCTCGGCATCAACACCTATTTGGGGGCGGAGCATGACGGTTCGCTCCTCTCGGCAATGACCGGTAACGGCCTGTTCGTCCTTCCCCAGGACGAATGGTCAGCAGCGGAGGTGGGACAGGACAACCGGGCCGTCGGCTGGTTCGTGTCTGACGAATGCGACATCGGCTTGGGTTGCTCAGGTGCGGACGCCGCCGCAAATCTGCAGGACCAACAGCAAAAGGTCACCAGGATCCACGGGCTCAATGACGGCAGATTTACGATGGCCAATTACTCCAACGGGATCCTGGACACCTACTGGGGGCAGGGATCGATGGCCGGGCTGATGAACATTGTGGATGTTGCAAGCGTGGACAAGTATGCCTACACCAGTCCATTCGTGGATGGCCAGATAGCCCATTCGCCACACTGGCCCACCGGCGCCGAGCCGGCCACGTCGGCCGCTTACGGCTGGCTTGTCGACCGTATGCGGTCCTACCAGGATTCCCCCGGAGAGCACCCTAACTGGATGTTGGTTGAGTCCGCGATGCCGCTCTTGCGCGATGAGGGCTCGCTCACTATTTCCGTGGAACAGATTGAAGGCGCGGCCTGGTCCGCCATTATTCATGAAGCACGCGGACTGACGTACTTCCAGCACAATAACGGGCCCGTCTGCGGCTACTACTCGCTGGTGGACTGCGATGCCGCCAGGCTTGATGGGATACGTGCCATCAACGAGGGCATAACGGCCCTGGCGCCGGTCCTCAATACCCAGTCCTACGACTACGCCTTCAACACCACCACGGACACAATGTTCAAGGCTTACAAGGGATCGTCGTACATTTTTGCGAGCATAGGGCTTGGCCACTCGACCGGTTCCAAGACATTCACGCTGCCTGCCGGTGTCACCGGCACCGCTGCGGAGGTTGTAGGCGAAAACCGCACCCTGCCGGTGGTCGACGGCGCATTCACCGACACGTTTGCGGCTGAGTACTCCCACCATACTTATAAGGTGGCGTTTTAATCCCGGCCTGCTGGGCGGTTGCTTCGGATGGCCGCCCAGCCGGCCGGGCTATGAGCGGGTTGACTCGTCCCGCTCCCAGGTGACACCGCCGGGCCGGGCACGGCGGCCCAGCAGCGCGAAGGCGGCATACACCACAGCGTCCAATGCCGGGCCGGCGCCCCTTGCGGACCTGGCCAGTTCCCTGACCGTAAGGCGGGTACCAGCACCGGTCATCCCGCTCAATTCAGCGTTGCCCTTATAGACCCGCCGCAGGATGGCCAGCAGGTCCGGCGTCGTGCGCGGTGTGCGAACGGTTACCGGCGGGCAATCGAGGACCGTCTTTTCCGTGCCGTCAAAGAGGCGGTCAACGTAGCAGTCATCTGCGGTGACTGCAGGGAACACACCAAGCCGGTCGTGTCCCTGCCGGCTCAGGGCGTAAACACCGGCGCCCCACATGGAGGCAGTTGCCTGCGGCAGGCGGTTACGCGCCCGGTAGTAGGAACGAACCGGCCATGTTGCGCCTCCCACTTCGTATCTGAACCCGGGACGGGCGCACAGGACATTGTCGCCCCCGGCCAGACATTCAAGGGTGACTCGAAGCGCTTCGGCGGGAAGCTCAATGTCCGCATCCAGGTACACGCGGGGCCATCTGGTGGCTACCCGGTCAGCCGCGTTCAGGGCAGCGACCTTGGATGCTTCGGCAACGCTGAGGACCTGGACACCGTCAAAGGACCCGGCAATTGCTTCGGTTCCGTCCGTGCAGCCGTTGCATGCCACGATAACTTCGACGGCACCGCTGGCCAGCGGTGCCGTAAGGGCGTCAAGGGTCCGCCGCAGCACAGCCGCCTCGTTATGCGCGGGGATGATCACGGCCCCGGCAGGAAAGCCCCGTAAGTGCTCAACCGGCGCGGGATAGCCGGTCGCACGCGGCAGCCCCTCCCAGCGCCGCTCACGGCATACCATGCCAAACACCTTCCCGCCCTGGGGCCGCGGTAACCTGAGCAACGCCGCCAGCACGACGGCAGCCCTGAACCCGCGTGAGTAGCCCGCTGAATGGTATTTACGGACGTACTTGATGCGGTTGACGGCCATCAACGCGTCCAGGGCGGGTGAGCTGCCGGACCCGCCGCGGCTGTGCCTCATCCGGGCGAGCGGTTCGAACCATACACTGGCTCCCGCCTCCCGGACCCTGTGCAGGTAGTCGGTTTCCTCGGAGTACAGGAAGTAGTCTTCGTCCCATTCGCCCACGGAGTCCGCGACGTCCCTGCGAATCAGCAGGGCGGCACCCGTGGCCCAGTCGAGCCTATGCGCGTGCGCGTAGCTTTCCGCGTCAAAGTCCATTTCCGCCAACCAGTCAGGACGTCCGGCAAGCCGGCTGCCCATCAGAGCGTCACCGACGGCCCCGGCGATGCTGGGTTCGCGACGAAGGGACGGGTAGACCGAGCCATCATCATCCAGCAGGACCGGAACCACAACGCCCGCGCCGGAAACTGACATCCGCTCCCGCAGCGCAAGCACCGATCCTGCTTCCACCCGCAGGTCAGGGTTGAGGACAAGGTAGGTGTCGGCAGTGCCGGCTTCCCTCATGGCCCGGTTGATACCGCCCGAATATCCGAAGTTCCCTCCCGTCCTGAAGGCGTGCACGCCTATCCAATCGCGCAGCGCCCTGCAAACCGCATCAGTTGGAGAGTTGTCGGCGATGATCACCTTGATGGACTGCCCACAGGTCTCGGGCAACAGGCTCGCAAGGAGGCTGACGACGTCGTCTGCTCCGTTGTAGGCAACAACCAGAACGGCCACGTCGGTGTGTTCGGTGACCGGGGAGAAACCCTCCGGCCGTTGTTGCCTGGGCAATGCTGGAGACTCCCCAGGGGATGCACCGGCCGAGTGCCTGCCAAAAGACGGATTGCTGCGACAAACGTCGCCGCTCGATTTCTGTAGCTTTACGTACGCTTCAGGACCGTCGACAAGGTATCGCTTGGCCAGCCGCTGGGGCTCAAGTGCCAGCCGCCACGCCCATTCCATGCCCAGTGCCTGTACCCGGGCCGGGGCCCTGCGGACCCTGCCGGCCAGAAAGTCCACGACGGCGCCAAAGGCCAGGAGTACTTTGGCGCCGGTCAAGTGCCCGTACTCCGAAATCCACAGTTCCTGGCGGGGCTTACCGAGACACACCACCAGCACATCGCAGGAGGAAGCAGCGATCCTGCCGGCGAGAGCCCGCGAAGCCTCCACGTCTGAAAGGACCGTCCGGTCCGGCGCCCACCAACCCGCCACTGCCAGCCCGGGGTAGGAACCAGCCAGTCTCTCTTCTGCCAGGGCGTGGGTGTCGGGGCTGCCGCCAACGAAACCTACGCGCAACCCGGACGTTTGGGCGGCGTCAAGAATTGGCCCGATCAGGTCGCTGCCTGCCAGACGCGGCCACACCGTCCGCGTAAGCTCCTGTGCCCGGGCAACCAGCGGCGCACCGTCCAGAAGCGTCAGCCATTGCGTGCTTCCCAGGCCGTCAAGGATGCCTTCCCAGCGGCTTCCAGATCCGAAGTGCTTCACATGGTCCAAGTTGGCCGAGGCGACCCCCAGCGGTGGGAGCCCCTGGCCTGTCCGTGCCCGTTCAATGACGAGATCTACCGCCTGCTGGGAGTCCAGGAGCGTGACGTGGACGCCTCCCAGATTTACCGATGGGGCGGTCCGATGTTGTTCCTCCCTGGGGGACGGCTTGTTCGGACGCGGCATCTGCCGGGGCAGGGGCCGGAGCAGCGCCGCAGGTTGAATGAGACCTCGTAAGGAAATTGAGAGGGTCACGTAGCTAACCTTCCGTTGGGTTCCGGTCAATGTGAGGACAGCCCGGGCAGGCCCTCGCGTCAGCGCAAAGTGGTGGCGCGAACGCCGGCAACGAGGGGAGGCCTTTTCTTTGTCATCTGGGTCTAGGAGCGGTTGAACACGACGTCGACCCAGTAGTTCGTGCTCTTGAAGCTGTCCGTGGGGAAGACGTTGGAGCCATAGCGGTAGACGCCGTTCGCTCCGTCCACACCCGAGGCCAATCCATGCAGCGGGGCGTTATCGGCTGGGCCGGCCGCGAAGTAGTTGCTCGTTGAGGAGTAGGAACCCGCGGGCGCCGAGTACGAGACAACGTAAGTGGTGTTGGCTGAAATTTGTACCGGTGTGGAGAACATGGCCTCTTGCCATCCCGACGCGGCTTCTGCCAGGAAGGTGACAGACGCCAGGAGGCTTCCGGAGGCTGTCCACAAGTGCCCAACGTGGGTTCCGGTATTGGCACTGCCCTTGAAGAAGCGGACACCTGAAACCGTGCCTGCCACATCGGAGCGGAACTTCATTCCCACTTCCACAGATTTCTTGTCATTGGTGTTTGGTGTCGCGGGCACCGCGGAGGGGCTGAAGATGCTGCAAGGGCATGCTGTTGGAGGGGTCTTGGTGGTGAAACGCCACGTGTAAGGGGCAGTCATGGTGCTCCCGCCTGCGTTCGCGGCCCCACTGACAGTCGCCGTGAAGGTCGTGCTGAAAGCCATCGGGTCGGCGGGAGTAAAAGTGGCGGTGTTAGTGGCCGAATCGTAGGAAGTGGTCCCGGCTACCGCTGTACCAGCCGGATCCTTGATGCTGAACACCACGGACGCCGGTGCCACTGCCTGGTTGAATGTGGCAGTCGGCTTTACAGTTTCCGCCACCCCGGTTGCATCGTTCGAAGGGGATACCCCTGCAACCGCTGGCGTTGAGCCGGCGGGACCCGCCTCAAAGAGCACATCCACCCAGTAGTTCGTATTGTTGAAGGTGTCAGTCGGAAAGGCGGTGCCACCGTACCGGTAGATGCCGTTCGGCCCGTCCACACCGGTCGCCAGCCCATGCAGAGGGGCGTTGTCAGCGGAGTTGGTGAAGAAACCGGCGCTTGCTGAGTAGAAGCCGTCCGGAGCGAAGTAGGACACCACGTATGTTGAGTTGGCGGCAATTGGCACCGGTGATGAGAAGAGAGCCTGTTGCCACCCCGATGCGGATTCGGTGGTGAAGGTAACGGAAGCCAGCAGCGCGCCGCTTGCAGACCAAAGGTGCCCGGTATGCGTTCCCGTGTTGGACGCCCCTTTATAGAAACGAACCCCGGTGATCGTGCCTGCCTTGTCGGACCGGAACTTCATTCCCACCTCCACAGCATTTGGGTCGTCCGCACTGGCGGTTGCCGGGGCCGCGGATGGCGGAAACACCGAGCAGGGGCAGGTGCCCGGGGCGTTTGCCGTAGTGAAAGACCAAGAGAACGGCGCAGCCATAGTCTGTCCACTGGAATTCGTGGCTCCACTTACAGTCGCCGTATAGGCGGTGCCATATGCCAGGGCGGCGGCCGGGGTAAAGGTGGCCGATGCGGTGGCGGAATCGTACGCAGTGGTACCCGAAACCACGGCATTGGACGAATTCTTGAGCGTGAACACCACAGAACTGGCGGTCACTGCCTGGTTGAAAGTAACCCCAGGCTGAACTGCGACCTGAACGGAAGTGGCAGCGTTGGCTGGCGTTGCCGCCTCCACTGCGGGAAGGATTGCCGCCGCAGTGGTTTTGAACGACCACGAGAACGGTGTTGCCATGCTTTGACCAGCTGAGTTGGCAGCCCCGCTTACCGTTGCCGTGTAGGTGGTGTTGTATGAAAGAGCTGCATTGGGAGTAAACGTTGACGTGTTTGTGGCAGTGTCATAGGTAAGTGATCCGGCTGTTGATGAACCTGCGCTGTCCTTCAGGTTGAATACAACAGAGGATGCCGAGACCGGCTGGTTGAAAGCGGCGGTCAGCTTTGTGTTGACAGCCACCCCGGTGGCCGCGTTGGGCGGGGTAACTGTGGTCACGGCCGGTGGTGAGCTGCTGGGAATGGTATTGAAGACTACGTCCACCCAATAGTTCGTGTTGTTATAGCTGTCGGTCGGGAAGGCAGAGGTGCCGTATTTGTAGACTCCGTTGGACCCATCCGTGCCGCTTGCGAGCCCATGTAACGGGGCCCGGTCTGCAGATGTGCCGAAGAAGCCTCCGTTGGAGGCGTAGCTGCCGTTCGGCGCATAATACGAAATGACGTAGGTGTTGTTGGCGGTGATGCTCACCGGCGTGTTGAAAGTCGCCTGCTGCCATCCGGACGCGCTCTCCGACCCGAAGGTGGCAGACGCCAGCAGCGTTCCTGTGCTTGACCAGAGGTGTCCCACATGGGTTCCTGTATTGCCGGTTCCCTTGTAGAAGCGCACGCCAGTCACTGTTCCGGCCACGTCGGCGCGGAATTTCATACCGAGCTCCACGGCATTGAAATCGTTCTCGGCCGCAACGGCCGGGACCGAGGTTGCGCTGAAGACAGTGCAGGGGCACGCACCCGGTGCAGGCGCGGTGGTGAAAGTCCAGGAGTAAGGCGCTGACATCGCCAAACCGGATGTGCTCGTGGCGCCGCTCACGGTAGCGGTAAATGAAGTGTTGTAGGCGAGTGCAGAGGCCGGGCTCATGGTTGCCGTGTTGGAGGACGCGTCGTATGTCGTTGCGCCACCCACGGTGGCGCCGGCTGCGTCTTTCAGTGTGAATAGCACAGACGAAGGATTGACTGCCTGATCGAAGGTGGCAGACGGTTTGACCGCCACGCCCACACTCGCGGTGTTGTTCGCCGGCGAAACCGAAGTCACCCTGGGCCCCGCTGGAGCTGCCGCAGTCGTGAACGTCCACGTATAAGGGGCACTCATGGTTTGCCCCGCCGAATTGGTGGCACCGCTGACCGTAGCGGTGTACTCGGTCTGATAGGCCAGGGCGGTGGCGGGCGTGAACGTGGCGGTGTTTGTTGCCGAGTTGTATGACGCAGACCCTCCCACTGCAGCTCCGGCGGGGTCCTTGACCGCAAATGCCACGGATGCGGCCGTGACTGCCTGGTTGAAAGTCACGTTGGGCCGGACATCGAGCGCTACTGCGGTGGCACCGGGAGCAGGTGCTGCCGCTGCTACGGCCGGTGCCACAGTGCTGGACGTTGAAAAGAGGACGTCCACCCAGTAGTACTCCGCGTCGTAGATCTGGTCCGGGAATACGGACGACGTGCCGTAGCGGTAGAAGCCATTAGGTGCCTGTGGCGTGCTGCGGGTGAGGTGCAAAGGGGTGCTGTCAAGCGGGTTGGCGGCGCCAGTGGGCGACGGGTTGTTATAGAAGTAGCCCGTGTTCTGGGAGTAGTGGCCTTGCGGAGCGAAGTAGGAAGCAACATAGGGCGTGTTGGCCGCTATGGTCAGTGGTGGTGAAAGCACAGCCGTCTGCCAGCCTGTGGCCGATTCAGAGCTGAATGTTGCTGTAGCCAACCGCTGACCGGTTGCACTCCATATATTTCCGACATGCGTGCCGGTGTTCCGGGCAGCCTTGTAAAAGCGGATTCCAGTGATGGTTCCGGCAACGTCTGACGTGAACTTTGCACCGACTTCAATGCTGTTCGGGTCGCCTTCGTCAGGGAAAGCTGGCGTCGCATTCGTCCCGGTCAACGAACAAGGGCATGAAACGTTAACGCTGACAGTGGCAGAGCCCGACTCCAGGTTTCCACTGTCATCGACCGCCCTGGACCTCAGGACCGAGGTAGGGCTACCGTGCGCATTCCAGGCGTAAGTCCAGTTCGTTGTTCCGTTGGCGCGCCGCCACGTCTTGCCCCCGTCGAGCGAAACCTCGACACCGGCGACGACCCCACCTGCATCCGAGGCGGTGCCGCTAACCGTGACAAGGGTGCCGTCAGCGACTGTAGCCCCCGCCGCAGGAGAGGTTATCGCGGATGTTGGTGCAGTGGTATCCACGGACGCCTGTGCCGCAGTCAGGCTTGTAGTCAGGGTTGCAGGCTGCGTTCCCATGTCAGCAAACAGATTGACCGTTGCCTGCTGCATGTTCCGGTCCACGGTCTTGCCAGTTGTGAAAGCATCCAGCCCCCACGACCATTGCACAGTACCGGCACCAAAAACCAGCGCACCGCCGGCAGCCTTGTACATGGTCAGATTGTGTGTGGCAGTTGCACCCTGCTGGGTTGTGGAACCGTAATCGACGAATACTTCAGCAGGGGTAGCAATGGTGTGGGAAAGCCGAAAGGTACCAGCCGGACGGAAGCTTTCAGCGTCGATGTCCCATTCGTAGCCCAACGTTCCCAGGCCCTGCCCGAGAGTCACAGTCGCGTTGTTAGCCATCCCGGGAATAGAGGTACCCCTCCAGAGCCTCAGTTGTTTGTAAGCAGCTGGCACGTCTATGTCCGCGGTCCCGGAATTCACCATGAAATACTGCCCGGTCAGTGCGTTTTCCGGATTTCCTCCACCCGTGGCTGTGCCATACCGGGGATCACGCCACGTCCCTGTCCAGCTCACTGGATCTGTCGGAGCGTTGAAGTGGGTGTCCTTGTAGGAAACGAGCGTCCGGCCCGCGGTGTTGCTTCCGTCTGCGCTGGCCTCCCAACGCGTCTTCCAGAACATTTCGTTGCCGCTGAAGAAGGCGAGGTTTACGCCGGCGTCACGAGCAGCCTGAACATTTGCGCGTTGCTCTCCAGACCAGTACTCGTCGTGACCAACTGAAAGGAAGCTCTTGTGGTTCAGGAGCAACGGCGCCCGCGTGGAAACGTCCAGCCCACTCATGTAGCTGACGTCGTAGCCGTTGGCTTCCAGGAAGCGGATCATGGGGTATTCGGCGTACATCAACCAGCTGCGGCCCTGGTCATCCACGGCTGAGTTGAAAGGACGGTTGTACGAGACCTTAAAGGCGGCCTTGTAAGCCAAAGGGTTTCCGGCCGGGCAGGCCACAGTGCAGGTGTACAGGCTGTTGCCGCCGTAGGTGTTGTACGCCTGCCAGGTGGTGTCTGACGTCTGAAACAACATGTCGGACTTCGCTGCGTCGTCCCGCACCACAAACGGGATAACACTCGCGCCGCCGTTGTCGGTCCGGACCAGGCGGGCCAGATAAACCCCGGAAACAGCACTCGCTGGGACCGGCCACGAGGCAGAGACCGCCCAGTTGCCGCAATCAACGAGTCCCGTGGCGGAGAATGTTGCGCAGTTGGGCTGCGCTTGAGGAAGTGGAGCCGAAGGAAGCAGGTTGGCCGCAACCTTTCGTGCTCCAAGCCCCTGGTAGTAGCCCAGCCGGTAGATATCGATCCGGTAGGCCGACGCATTGGTCTTGATCTTGAACGTCACCGTCTGCCCGACGTTGAGGCTCATCGACGTGGCGTAGCCCTGGATCGAGCTGTCCCCGGCGCCGGTGACCCGCCATTCGCTGGAAGGGTTGCCCGGCTGGGTGTTCTCGCAGGCAACTTTGCTGACCACAGGCGCGTCACAGGGACCTGCAGCCCGGGCTGGCGGCAGCCATGAAGGGTCCGCTGCCATGGAAAACATGGAGGCCAGCAAGGCGAGGATCAGTGCAGGTACTCCCCGGCGGATGATCCGGCGGGGGAGGACTCCTGGTGCAGACGTCATCTTTTGGCTCCATGGTCACGGCGCAACCAGGCAGCAGCCGGACGGGGTCTGCACTCCCCACACCAGCCGGCGCCAAAAAGATCTTGGCACCTTGCCCGTTGCGTCAGTCAGTTGTCACGGACGACCATTCGGTGGAAGGCAGTTGGGCCTCCCCTGTTCGCAGCCCGGGAACCATGGACCGCAAACCCAAAGGGCTTCCGTATTTTTCAACCGTAGGCGGGGCCCCACCACCGGACTAGGCAGCGGGGTCCCTGATGTGGCTTTCCGCATCACCTTTGTGGCGGAAGCCGGGCAAGACCTACACGGCGGTCCGGAAAAACAGCTCCGCCACGGCAGTCAGCCGCCGCGGGTCCTCCACACCGCACAGTTCCCGCGCGGAGTGCATCGAAAGCAGGGGAACCCCCACGTCCACCGTCCGGATCCCCAGCCGGGTGGCGGTCAGCGGCCCGATGGTGGAACCGCACGGGATCGCGTTGTTGGATACGAACTCCTGGTAGGGCACGCCGGCCTCACCACAGAGCCGCGCCCACAGCGCCGCACCGGCCGCATCGGTGGCATACCGCTGGTTCGCGTTGATTTTCAGCAGCGGCCCGCCGTTGAGGACCGGATGGTTGGCGGGGTCATGCCGCTCGGCATAGTTCGGGTGCACCGCGTGCCCCGCATCAGCAGAAACACAGAACGACGCCGCCAGCGCCTGCCGCCGCTGGCTCACCGTCGCGCCAAGGCCGTCAGAGAGACGCACCAGGACATCCTCGAGGATGGGCCCGCAGGCCCCGGAACGCGAGTTGGACCCAATCTCCTCATGGTCGAAGGCGGCCAGAACGGCGACTGGGCCGCCAGAGGATGCCGAAGAAGCGTGCTCCATCAAAGCCACCAGCCCCGCATGCGTGGACGAAAGATTATCCAGCCGCCCGGACGCGAAGAACTCCCCATTCCCCCCGAAAACCGCAGGCGCCTGCGTGTCCGCGATCACGACGTCGTACCCGCCAATCTGCCCGGGATCAACGGAGGCCCCGGAGACAGAAGAAGCCAGCACCGCCAGCAGGTCGAAATCAGAAGGGTTCCCGAGTCCCCATACCGGGTTCATGTGCCGCTGCTTGTCCAGCGTCAGGCCTTCATTTACGGCCCGGTCCAGATGGATGGCCAGTTGCGGGAAGCGCAGCAGGGGCCCGGTGGCGGCCAGGTGCTCGGTGCCGTCCAGCATCACCAGCCGGCCGGCGAGCTGCAGCTCCCGGTCCAGCCAGGAATTCAGCAGCGGCCCGCCGTACACCTCCACACCTGCCTGCAGCCAGCCGTGCGCACCGGTAGTCGGCTTGGGCTTGAGCTTGAAGGAGGGCGAATCCGTGTGCGCCCCGAGGATGCTGAACCCCGTGGTGGGGCCGGCGCCCTCCGGCACCACCCACGCGATCAGCGCGCCGTCACGGATCACAAAAAACGAACCCGCACCGCCTTCCCAAGGCTCCAGCTCGTCCAGGCGGACAAAGCCGGCCTCCTCCAGCCGGCGGGCCGCCTCGTGCACCGCGTGAAAGCTCGACGGCGATGCGCTGACATACGCGCCAAGGTCCTGGATGTGGTCTGCAGCGGAGGAAAGAGAAGGCATGCTCCCGAGTCTAGATGGTGACGTTCAGGCCCGCCGTGTAGCCGGCTGCGGCTGAACCGGTCATAGTGGCCAGCTGGTAGATTCCGCCGTCGTTCCTGAAGACGTTGTCCGACTTGAGTGTGGTGCGGGGAAAGTTCTTGGCGCTGGACTCATAGCCCGCCGTGGCGTACACGTCCTCGCATGCGGCCTGGGTGAGGGCAATCTGCGAAACGGCCAGCACCTGGCCCGCCGCCGTCGCGTTGCTCATCGATTCGAACACTTCAAAATGGATGTGCGGCCAACGGCCCGTGTACGCGCCAGGGAATATTGAAGTGAACGTGACCTGGCCGTTCGCGTCAGCCTCCTGGACCCCGCGGAGGAAGTTCTCGTTCCCGAGGCTGGAATCGTACATCGAATACCTCCCCTCCCTGTCGCAGTGCCAGGCATAGACGGCCGCACCGGCCAACGGCACACAGCCGTCGGCGTTATCCAGCAGCGTCAGCGTGAAGGTCAGCGGTACCCCTTCGGCCTTGGCCGTGCCTGTGCCAAAGCTGGAGGTGATGTCCTGCCGTACCACTCCCGAGGCTTCCAGGACGTTCGGTCCGTTCGAGCCGTCCCCTGGAAACGGGCCGGCCGTTTCCTTCGGAATCTCCACGCCGCATTCGGCGATTGCCCGGGTCAATGTGGGCGATGGTGCGGCGGTTGCCGAAGCAGAGGCGGATGCCGTCGCACTCCCAGTGGCTGCAGCGTTCGACGCCAACGGGCCGGCGCCGGAGCTTGATCCGCCTGGCGTGCACGCAGCCAGGGCTGCGGCGGCGCCGCCCGCGCCAAGGAAGATGCCCAGGGAGCGGCGGCTCATCAGCGTGGACAGGTCGAACTCCAGTCCGCGGTCGTGATCGGGATGGGGGAGTTTGTTTGTCATGCCACCATCCAACCGTCCCCGCCTGTCACCTGCATAGGGCATTCCTGTGCGCAGGCTGTGCCTCAGTAGTCCGGGTTGCTCGGCACCACCAGGCCGGTCTCGTAGGCATACACCACTGCTTGGACACGGTCGCGGAGATGGAGTTTGGTGAGGATCCGCCGCACGTGCGTCTTCACCGTCGCCTCGGACAGGAAGTACCGGTGGGCGATCTCCGCGTTGGACAGTCCCTCTGCCATCGCTTCCAGCATCTCGGTTTCCCGGGGCGTCAGATCCGCCAGGAGGGGATCAGGCGCAGTTGTCACGGGCGCCGGCCTGGTGGTGCCGCGCACGTACGTTTCGAGCAGCCGCTGGGTCACTCGGGGTGCCACCACTGCATCACCGCTGGCCACCACCCGGACGGCATTAATCAGGTCCTGCGGCGCCGCATCCTTCAGGAGGAACGCGGATGCGCCTGCCTGGAGGCCGGCAAAGGCATACTCGTCCACGTCAAAGGTGGTCAGGATGATGATCCTCGAGCCCGCGCCGTCGGCCGTGATGGCCCGTGTGGCCTCAATGCCGTCCAGCACGGGCATCCGGACGTCCATCAGCACCACGTCGGGCGTGAGTTCACGGACCAGCCGGACGGCCTCGGCGCCGTCGGAGGCTTCGCCCACAATCCGCAGATCCTCCTCGCCTTCAAGGATGAGCCGGAACCCCATCCGGAGCAGGGGCTGGTCGTCCACCAGCAGGACCGTGATGGCCGGGTTGATCGTCATGCTTTCCCTTGCAGTTGGTGCGGGCGGATGGAATCGGTAACCTCGTCGCCGGGCCAGGAAAGGACGGCGTGCACCCGCCAGCCCCGTCCGCTGCGGCCGGCTTCCACGCTGCCGGCATAAATCCGGGCACGTTCAGCCATTCCCGTGATTCCCTGGCCCGTGCCGTACGAGGTCCCGGAAGAGGTGCCCGAAGAGGTGCCGTAGGAGCCGTTCGCGGCGCCCGAAATGCTGACCCCGTCAGGTGGGATCTCCCCGGGAACTCCCGCGCCGTCGTCGAGCACGTCTATGGTGACTGTGGAACCTGAGCGGATGATCGAAACGTCCACCCGCCCCAGTGAACGGCCGTAGCGGAGCACATTGGTCAGCGATTCCTGGACGATCCGGTACACGGTGAGCTGGAAGGCGGCGTCGTCGGGCAAGGCCGGCCCGGTGTGGGAGTAATGCAGGGGCAGGCCTGCCGTGCGGAAACCCTCCAGAAGCTTGGACAGGCTGTCCCCCGAAGCGAGCGGCAGCCGGGGTGCCGCCGATCCGTCCTCGCGCAGGACGCCCAGCACACGCCGCATATCGGCGAGGGCTGTGCGGCCCGTCCGGGACAGTTCACCGAGCACCTCGCCGGCGCGTTCCGGACTTTTCCGGACCACGACGGCGGCACCGTCGGACAAACTGACCATCACCGTCAGCGAGTGGGCCACGACGTCGTGCATTTCCCGGGCGATCCGGTTCCGTTCACTGACGGACGCCAGGCTCGCGGTCCTCGCCGCCCAGGCGGCTATCTCCTGTTCGTGTTCGCGCCGCTGCCGGACCGAGATGCCGATCCCCGTGGCAATAACGTTGGACAGCGCGATGGTGGCACCGGTGGCAATGCTGGTCAGGAGGTGGAAATCTTCCGGATTGACGTGGGTGTGGACAACCTCTATCCGCATCGGCCCGACGGCGGCCAGGAGGTAGAGGAGTGCCAGCGGCGCGGTGGCTGCGGCCGTCGCGATGATCGCGAAGCGGCGGCTCCGGCCCACCGCCACGGCGTAGAGCGAAAACCACAGCCCCGCCGAGACGTTGGAACCCCACGGATGCAACAGCGTCACGGCCACCTCCGCCACCGCCACGAAGGCAACGAGGGCCACGGGGTAGGAACGCCGGAGGAACAACGCCCCCGCCACGGCCGCGAGCAGGAGTGCTGCAATCCAGTTGCCGGACCCGACGGCGTCCACCACCGTGGGTGCCACCAGCAGGCCGTAACTGAGAACCACCACAGCATCCATAACCCGCCGATGGGCATGCAGGTAGCGCCGGATGAGTCCCCTGCGCCTGGCCGTGAGCTCGGCAAAGGACGCGTCGGCCTGGCCGGCCGGCGCGTCCCTTCCTACTGCCGTTTCTGTCATTCCTGCTTATATTCCTGCTGGGTTATACGTCGCGCTTTTTCAGCACAATCATCGCCGGGATCAGGAACAGCAGCACGTATCCCAGGAAGATCAGGCCGCCGTGCCAAGGGTCGATGATGCCGTCCGTGTGTCCAATGGAGAGGAAGCGGCCGCCGGCTTCGCTGGGAATGTACTGCGGCACGTACTTCCAGAACTCGCCGGGGATGAGGGTCATAAAGCTTGCGGCGATGGACAGGACGAAGAACAAGGCCACCAGGACGGTGATGCCGCCGGCGGAATTGCGCAGCAGCGTTCCCAGCGAAAGTCCGATCAGGGCCACACCGGCCACGTAGAGGCCGCCGGTGAAGATGCTGTAGAGCACACCATCGGTGGACCAGTCGAGGTCGAAGCCCATCCCCTGGAACACCGGCATGGCGATCAGGAAGGTTGCCGCCCCGGCAATGGTGGTGATGACGTAGGAGATGACGGTGAGGATGATCGCCTTGGCCACAAAGGCAGGCGTGCGCCGGGGGACGGCGTTCATGGTGGAACGGATCATTCCGGTGGCGTACTCGGAGGACATAAAGAGGACCGCGAGTGAGCCGAGGATGAGGATGCCGATCTGCAGCCCAGCGTTGGGCAGGTTGTACAGGTCAAAACCGGAGCCCGGGGGAAAGGATTTTTCCAGCATGTCAGGGGTCATCGTCTGCCCCTGGTCCCTGGCGCGGCGAATCATTTCATCCAGGTAGCTGTAGCGGATCAGGACAGCAAGTGCCCCCACGCCCACGATGGCAAGCAGCGTCAGCAGCAGCAGGATGCGGGTGGACAACAAGGACCACAGCTTGATCCATTCGGACCGCAGGACGCCGGTAAAAGTCACTCCCCGTGAACCTGCGGAGGAACGGGTGGGGACGGTACGGGTTTCAGTCATGGTGCTCATCGTCCTTACTTTCCTGCCGCTGCCGGGGCGGATACTGCGGGCCCGCCGGTCAGGTGTGAGTGGTATTCCACTTCGTCCTTGGTGAGGTCGAAGTACGCGTCTTCCAGAGATGAGAGCTGCGGCGTGAGTTCGTAGAGCAGCACCCGGTTGTCCAAAGCGATGCGGGCGATCTGCCGGGAGTCCATCCCAGTCACTTCAAGGGTCTCCGGCTCGCTCTGGTCCACGGTGACGCCGTCGCCGGCCAGGAGGGCGGAGAGTTCCAGGGCGGCGCCGGTGCGGACCAGCGTCTTGGCCTGCCGGGTTCCGGCAATGATTTCCTTCACCGGTGCATCGGCGATGATCCGGCCGCGGCCAATGACGATCAGGTGGTCCGCGGTCTGGGCCATCTCGCTCATCAGGTGCGAGGACAGGAAGATGGTTTTGCCCTGGTTGGCCAGGTACCGGACCAGGTTCCGGACCCACAGCACGCCTTCCGGGTCCAGGCCGTTGACCGGTTCGTCCAGGATGAGGGTCTGGGGGTCGCCCAGCAGCGCAGCGGCAATGCCCAGCCGCTGGCCCATGCCCAGGGAGAAGCCGCCCGCCTTCTTGCGCGCCACCGCCTCCAGGCCGGTCATTTCAATGACTTCCCGGACCCTGGCCTTGGGAATGCCGTGCGTGGCAGCCATGGCCAACAGGTGGTTGTACGCGCTGCGGCTCGTGTGCACGGCCTTCGCGTCCAGCAGTGCGCCCACCTCGTGCAGCGGCGCCTTGTGCTGCGCATAGGGGAGGCCGTTGACGGTGACCGAACCCGACGTCGGCCGGTCCAGTCCCATGATCATTCGCATGGTGGTGGACTTGCCGGCACCGTTCGGTCCCAGGAAGCCCGTAACGAGCCCTGGTTTCACGGTGAAGCTGACCCCGGCCACGGCGGTTTTTCCGCCATAAACCTTGGTCAGGCCTTTTGCCTCAATCATGGATGTTTCCTTCGGACGGCAGTATGCGCTGCGGGAGAGGTTGCTGGGACGTGGTGTAAACCCCACGCTACCGATCCGACAGCCCGAATTCGCCGGTCTCAGGGATGATTCAGGGGTAAACCGGGGTAGTCCCCCTGGATGACTGCTTCCTGGGACTGCTGTGTCAGGGCCGCGGGGAGTAGTACGTCAGTGCCTGGCGCCGCACGCTGTACTCCACGCTGCGTACGCCCGCTACCGCCTCACCGTCCACAGCCAGTGCCATGGGTGAGCCGCCTGCCTCGATCCGCACGTTCGTCGCCTCGCTCAGGTGGGTAATGCGTGAAGTGGCCACTGTGCCGGTCAACACGGACCAGAGCAGGCGGAGCCGGGCGAAGGACTCATCAGCCGTAATCATCCGGACGTCAAGGATGCCGTCGTCGAGAACGGGCCGGAACAGCGGCGCGTGGTCGCGGGGGTAATACCGGCCGCGTCCCACGTAGGCTATCCACAACTTATGGCTCCGGCCGTTCACGGTCAGGGTGGTGGGGGTGCCGGCGGCGAACGTGCGGAACGTCGCAACTACTCCTGCCAGGGGCTTGCCCAATGCCGGCTGCAGGTGTTCGCGCCGGCGGACAAGGTTGGGATAGAGACCGATGCTGGAGGTGTTTAGCATGATCACTTCCGCTGCTTCCGGCTTGCCCGCGAGGCCGCGCTCCACGGTGACAATGCCGACGTCGGCCAAGGCAGCTTCGCCCTTGGATGCTGCGGCCAGGGCCTCCTTCAGGCTCCCGGTACCGGCGTCACGGGCGAAGTGGTTGAGTGTCCCGCCCGGCAGCACCAGCAGGGGGAGGGAACGTTCGACGGCGGCCGCGGCCGCAGCTCCTACGGTTCCATCGCCACCCCACACCCCCAGCGCAAGCGTCCCCGGCCGTGCCGCCGTCTGGTCAATCGCTGCCAGGAGGTCCTCATCCGGCTCCACAGTTCTTATATACGCCTTAGGGAATACTTTCAGGAGTGCTTCGGCCGTCTCTTCCTTGAAAGACCCGCCGAGGGTGTTTACCACGATGCTTAGCCCGTCTCCCTCGGGCAGTTCGGGAGCTGAGGTCCAGGTCCTGCTGGTCTGCGGAAAGGGCGGGCGGACAGGCCACCACCGCTGCGTTATCAGGGCAGCACCCGCCCCGATCGCTGAGCCGAAGAGCACATCCGAGGGCCAGTGCGCTCCGGTGTGAACGCGGGAGTAGGCCACTCCCAGCGCCGCCGGAGCCAGCGCTGCACCAATGGACGGCTTCACCAGTCCCACCCCCACGGCGAAGGCCACGGCCGAGGCCGAGTGTCCCGACGGCATGGATGAGCTCTTGGGTTGCGGATGGACAAACCGGAACACTGGAAGATGCTCCGGGAGTGGCCGGGCGCGGGGAAGGAGCGTCTTGAAAATGCCGTTGGTGACCGCCGAAGCCACCGCTTGGGCGATGAGTCCGTGAAGAGCGGCCCGCCGGGGCCTGCCGGGAATTATGGCGATGGCCGCTGCTATGCCCATCCAGAGTTTTCCGTGGTTGGCGGCAGCGGAAAGCCTGCGGAAAAACTCGTCATGGTTTCCGCCCGGCAAGCGTGAAACATACCGAACGAGGTATCTATCCGTGCGGCTGATCCATCGATGGCTTGTCCGCCATGTGCTCTGCATGCCCCTCACCCTACCGCCGTAGACAAGGGACGGAAGCGGCTGCTACCGGCGTTGCGGCCTACTTGGCCTTCAACGGCTTGGCAGCACCGGCCAGCAGGAGCGCCACCAGGATGGGGGCAAGGATTGCCAGCAATGCGTGGTGGATACCGGTGAGGTCGCCCAGGTAGCCCAGCAGGGGAGGACCTGCAAGGAATGAGATGTATCCCAGGGTGGACACTACCGAGACACGCGCTGCAGCGTACTGCGGGTCGTCGGCAGCAGCGGACATACCCATCGGGAAGGCCAGGGCAGCCCCTATGCCCCAGAGTGCGGCACCCATGGCGGCCAGCCATGGGTTTCCGGCAAGCACAAAGAGGCACAGTCCGGCCGCAGCTGCGGCCATGCTCGCCCGGAGCACGGCAACACGGCCGTACTTGTCGATGACGCGGCCGCCGAGGAAGCGCATCGCCGTCATGGCCAGGACAAAGAGGGCGAACATCAGGGCGCCCGTGGATTCGGAGGTGCCCAGGCCATCCACCGACGCCTTGGCGATCCAGTCGTTGCCCGCACCCTCAGTCAGGGTGGCTCCAAGGACAACAATGCCGATGAGCACGGTCCTGCTGTCACGCCAGGCGGACGGGCCTTTGACGGCCTTGGCGCCGTCGGCGGGAGCGGGGATGGGGACATGCGGCAGGAAGTACCGGGGCGCGATCATGGTCACCACCAGGACAATGCCCACGATGACCAGCAGGTGCAGCGGCAGGTCAATGCCGAGGTTGGACAGGCCTGCCCCGATGAGGGCACCAACGAACGCGCCGCCGCTGAAGGCAGCATGGAACTGGGGCATGATGGTCCGCCGGAGCTTGTGTTCCACGTCCGCACCTTCGATGTTCTGGGAAACATCCCACAGGCCGATGGCGATACCGAAGAAAAACAGGGAAACGGCTGTGCCCGGGATGGACGCGATGGACAGCGACAACGCGATTCCCACGCCGGCGGCCGAGGCCAGCAATCCGCCCAGGCGTACGGTGTTCGCTGTACCGAGCCGTCCTACCACCCATCCTGCGGTGGGCAGGGCGAGCAGTGAGCCGACGGCGGTGCAGAGCAGCAGGGTACCCATCTGGCCCGATGTGATCTTCAGCGTTTCGGTGACTGCGGGAATCCGTGCGGCCCAGCTGGCGAAAACCAGTCCGTTGATGCCAAAGACAACAAAAGTGGCGGCCGCGGCTGCCTTAAGTCCGGCCTGCTGTGCCGTACCTGTATTTATGCTCATACGTTCACTACTTCCACAGAGTTGTCTTCAAGTCGTCGTCGTTCGTCCTGGCTGAACTGCTTGTCCGTGACCATGATGTCCACACGGTCGAGGCCGGCCACAAGGGCCCTGGCATGCGCATCCCATTTCGCTGCGGCGGCAGCCACCACCACTCGGGACGCTGATTCCAGCCCGGCCCGCTTCACCGCCGCGTCCTCCAGGTCATGGGCAAGAATTCCGTCTTTGAGGTCCACAGCGCAGGGCGTGACCACTGCCGTGTCGAAGCGCAGTGAGCGGACATTGGATTCCGCAAGCGGACCCCGGAAACACAGTTCGGTGGGAACGAGGCTTCCGCCCGGCAGCAGCAGGGCGGGGCGGGTTCCGGCCGTAGCTTCTTCAGCGGCGAGAACGTTGAGCGACCGCAGTGACATCGGCATCAGGGTCAGGTCCCTCCCTGCCAGCGCCCGGGCCACCTCGGTGGCGGTGCTGCCACTGTCCAGCCACACATGCTCCCGGTCGCGGAGGAGGCCGGCAACGGCGGCGGCGATGCGCTTCTTGGCGTCCTGGTCCTCCAGTTCCCGTTGCCCGTAGCCCGGATTCCCGCCATGGCCAATCAGGCTTCGTGCTCCTCCGTGGACCCGGCGAAGAACGCCGTTGGCGGCGAGGACCTCAAGGTCGCGGCGGATCGTAGCTCCGGAAGCGTCGCAGGCAAGCGTCAGCTCCTCCACCGTCACCTCCTGGCGCTGGCGGAGCAGCTCGGCGATAGTACGATGCCGCTCGTCCGTCTTCATGACCAAATGATAGCAACTTCTGATCATTTGATCATAAAGTCGTCAGACGCTCTCTCACTTGATGCGCCAAAACTCGCAACCCTCTCGCACTCATGCGAGAGGGTCAACGAAAAGGCCCATTAACTGAGAGAGCGTGTGAGGGTCAGCGGGCGCGTTCCACCCGCTTCTCATCCCACACCGGCTCGTCGGATTCATATACCTTGCCGTCAGATCCAAAGACCAGGAAGCGGTCAAAGGTCCGGGCAAACCAGCGGTCGTGCGTCACCGCCAGGACGGTTCCCTCGAAGTGGTCGATGGCGCGCTCCAGGGCCTCGGCCGAGTGCAGGTCCAGGTTGTCAGTGGGTTCGTCGAGCAGCAGCAGCGTGGCACCGCTGAGCTGCAGGAGCAGGATCTGGAAGCGCGCCTGCTGCCCGCCGGAGAGGGACTCGTACTTCTGCTCAGACTGCCCGGCCAGCCCATACCCGTCCAGTGCGCCGGCTGCTGCCTCGCGCCCCAGCCCCGACCGGTGTTCGTCTCCGCGGTGCAGGATTTCCAGCAGCGTTTTGCCCAGCAGGTCCGGGCGCACGTGCGTCTGGGCAAAGAAGCCGGGGCGGATGCGGGCGCCAAGTTTCACTGTGCCTTCGTGGGGCACTTCGGCGATTTCGACGTCGGACACGGGCAGGTGCTCCCGCTCCGGATCAGTGCCGCCCGTGGCGAGCAGCCGGAGGAAGTGTGATTTGCCGGAACCGTTGGAGCCCAGGACGCCCACCCGGTCGCCGAACCATACTTCCGTGGAGAACGGTTTCATCAGGCCGGTCAGTTCCAGCTTTTCGGCCACGATGGCGCGCTTGGCGGTGCGGCCGCCCTTGAGCCGCATCTGCACGTTCTGCTCAATGGGCAGCGCTTCGGGCGGCCCGATCTCCAGGAATTTGGCCAGCCGGGTCTGGGCGGCGTGGTACCGGTTGGCCATGTCGGAGCGGAACGCAGCCTTGTTTTTGTACATGTTGACGAGTTCCTTGAGCTTGACGTGCTCCTCGTCCCACCGCTTGCGCAGTTCCTCAAAGCGGGCATTGCGGTCCGCCCGGGCCTCCACGTAGGAGCCGAACCCGCCGCCATGGATCCAGGCTCCAGCCCCGTTGATGCCCGGCTCAAGGGTCACGATGCGGCCGGCAGCGTTGTTCAGCAGCTCGCGGTCGTGGCTGATGAAGAAGACGGTCTTTTTGGAGTCGTTCAGCTTCTCCTCGAGCCAGCGCTTGCCGGGCACGTCCAGGTAGTTGTCCGGTTCGTCCAGCAGCAGCAGGTCGTCAGGGCCGGCAAAGAGCGCTTCAAGGACCAGCCGCTTCTGCTCACCGCCGGACAGGCTCGACGCCGGGCGGTGCTGTGCACGGTCAAAGGGGAGGCCCAGCGCGGCCATGCACACTTCATCCCAGACGGTCTCGACGTCGTAGCCGCCCGCGTCCCCCCAGTCCACGATGGCCTGGGCGTAGCGCATCTGGCTTGGTTCGTCGTCGTGCTCCACCATCGCAAGTTCCGCCTCGTCGACCTCACGGGCGGCAGCGGCCAGTGCGGGCGGCGCGGCGGAGACCAGCAGGTCGCGCACTGTGGAGTCATCGCGGACCTGGCCGACGAACTGGCGCATGATGCCCATGTTCCCGGACCGGCCGATAACCCCTTCGTCCGGCACCAGGTCCCCGGCGATGATCCGGAACAGCGTGGTCTTGCCAGTTCCGTTGGGACCGATCAGGGCCGTTTTGGTGCCGTCCGGAACCTTGAAGGTCACTCCGTTGAGAAGCTGGGTGCCGTCGGAGAGGAAGTAATCAATGCCGGAAACGTCAATATGGGCCACGTACTCCATCTTCCCACGGCACGCCCTCCCGGATTTTTGGCCTTAGCCGGCGGCGGTCAGGAACTTCTGCAGCAGCGGGCCGGAGGTGGTTGCGCCCAGGCCGCCGTCCTCCACGAAGACGGCAACGGCGAGGTCGCCGTGCACGGCCACAATCCAGGCATGCGTCTTGGGCGGGTTTTCCTTCCCGAACTCAGCGGTGCCGGTTTTGGCCCCCACGGGTGCCCCGGGGACGCTGGTGAGGAAGCCGGCATGTCCGGAGGTCACGACGGCGCGCATCATGTCTGCCAGCTTCGTCGCCTCTTCCGGGGTGATGGGGTTGCCGGATGCTTGGGAGGGCGCCTCGGCACTGGCGGTGGCGGAGGGCTGCGCAGGCGGAACAGAGGACCCGCTGGTGGTTCCCTCGGCGGCAGCACCGGCGTCGGGATTCAGGACAAGCTGCGGGGCAACCGGAGCGCCCTTGGCCACCGAGCCGGCCATCATGGCGGCGGCCAACGGAGACAGCAGCACTTTGCCCTGGCCAATCATGGAGGCGGCGTGCTCGGTGCCGGCGGCCTCGCCGGGGACGGAGCCCAGGAAGGCGTCCGCGCCGAGGGTGGGCGCTTCGACGGCGATGCCCATGGCAAGGGCCGCTGCTTCAAGCTGGCTTTGGGAGACATTGTCCCGCGCGGCGATGAAGGCCGTGTTGCAGGAGTGCGCGAAGGCATCACGGAGCGTCACCGACCCCAGCGAACTCTCCGGGTACCCCTCCGAGTTCTTGAACGTCCGCCCGTCCACCGTCAATGTTGGCGTGCATTCAACCTTCGAATCCGGGGTCAGGCCATTCCGGAACATGGCCAGCGAATCCACCATTTTGAAGATGGAGCCCGGTGCGTACTGGCCCAGCATGGCCGTGTTGTAGCCGTTGCTTCCCGGCCCTGACGCTGCTGCCAGCACAGCCCCGGTGGACGGCCGGAGAGCCACAATCGCGGAGGCCGGTTTCACTCCTTCAAGGGTGGTCTCCGCCAGTGACTGGAGCGTCGGGTCCAGGGTGGTCTTCAGCGGCGTTCCCGGCGTGGGCTTCACTTCGAAGAGGACCCGACGCGGATCCGTGGCGGCCGACTGGATCTGTTCCCTGGTCAGGTCTGCCCGCTGCGCGCGGATTACGACGGCGTCAGTTCCCCTGAGTTGTTCGTCGTACTGTTGCTGCAGCCCGCCGATGCCGGTCACGTCTCCCGCCGTCAGCCCGCCTTTTGATGCTTCGATCTGCTCGGCAGTAGCCTCCCCGACGGAACCGAGGACGGCCCGGGCAAAGGTGCGGCTGGGTGCCAGCGGCATGGATGCGGGAATGGCACGGGCTCCGGGAATGGCCGCAATCTGCTCGTTGGTGATGGTGCGGCCTTCGTCGCGCAGCGTTATCGCGGAGACAAAGGCCTCGGCGCCGGAGGCCTGCACCTGCTGGGTGTAGGCGGCGGGATCAACGCCCACCAGGGCGGCCAGTTTGCCGGCGGAATCAGCGGGGTCTGCAGCGCCCAGCTGGGGCTTGTCGATGCCAACGTTCACGACGGGGCGGTACGTCACCAGGGGCACGTCTCCGGCGCCCAGGATGTCCGCGCGCTGGGGTGACTGCGATCCCTTGGTCAGGATCTCGCTGTCCGCCAGCCCCGGCGCCAAAGTGGCAGGGTCCCACACGGTAAGCCATTTGTCCCCGGACTTCTTGAATTTGGCCGAGACGGTGTATTTCCACTCGGCACCGCCAAAGTTCCAGGTGTAGTTCAGCGGGGCTGAGGCGTTGTCGCCATCAAGCGTGAGTTCGCCGGCTTCAACGGCTGGCTTCGAGGGGTCGAGGGCGGCGAAAACGCTCTTCAGCTGGTCATTGGCGGCCGTGGAGTCCTTGCCGTCGAAGGGCACCGCCCCTACGTCGAGTCCCGAGACGGCGGTAGCCAGTTGTGTGGCGGCGGCTTCGGCGCCGCCCCTGCCGTCATCACAAGCCACCAGCGATGTTCCAAGAATGACGGCAGCAATGCCCAAAGACAGTTTTGTAGATATCCCCATCGCGCCATTATCTCCCGGTTTTTGCCCCGGGCTTGCCATGGCCCGCGGCACGAAACGGAGCAGGGCCTAGGCCGCGTCCAGGCCGAGTGTCGGGACGGGCAGGGCGAATATGTCCTGCAGGGCATGTTTGGCCGCGTGGTAGCCCGGCATGCCCGTGACCCCTGGCCCGGGCGGGGTCGAGGAGGAGCAAAGGTAGATGCCACGCAACGGTGTACGCCAGGGCACGGGCGAAACCACGGGCCGCTGCACCAGGTTCAGCATGTCCATGCTCCCGGCGCTGAAGTCCCCGCCCACGTAATTCCGGTTGTACTGGGCCAGTCCGGCGGCGGTGATGGCCCTGGACTCCACCACGACGTCCCGGAACCCGGGTGCGAAACGTTCCACCTGGGCGGTGACGGTTTCCGTCATGTCCCTCGTTGAGCCGGCGGGCACGTGGCAGTACGCCCAGAGGGTGTGGCGGCCCGACGGAGCACGGCTGGAGTCGAAGCGGGACTGTTGGGCCACCAGCACATAAGGCCGTTCCGGGTGTTTGCCGGCGCTGACCTCGTTCTCAGAGCGGGCAACTTCCGCCCGGGTCCCGCCGAGGTGGACTGTCCCGGCGTTGGCCAGTTCAGGTGCAGTCCATGGCACAGGACCGGAAAGGATGAAATCCACCTTGCAGGAACCGTTGCCGTACCTGAATGATTCCAAGGCGGCACGGTAGCTGGTGGGCAGGGCATGGCCCGCCATGTTCAACAGCCCTTGCGGAGCCACGTTCAACAGAGTGGCGCGTGCAGGGGGAAGGTCCTCAAGCCGGTCGATTGGTGCATCGGTGTGGATTACACCCCCGTGCGCAGCGAGGTCCTCGGCCAGGGCCGCAGCTATGGATGCGGACCCGCCTTCCGGAATAGGCCATCCTCCCGCGTGTCCCAGTGCTCCCAGCATCAACCCGCCGCCGGAAGCTGCCAGGGACGGCTGGTGGGAGATCGCGTGCGCCGCCACGCCTGCGAGCAGGGCGGGCGCTAGTTCTTCCCTGAACCGGGTATTCCACAACCGCGATCCCTGCTCCAGGGTCCTCAGCCCGAACATCCCCGCAGCCAAAGGGTTGCGCGGGATCCGAAGGAGCTGGTTCTGGGTGAAGTCCATAACGTCGTCGATGCGCTGCACCAGGGGCGCCATCAGCCTCCGGTAGGCCCCGCCGTCGCGCCCCAACTCCTCGGCGGTCCGGTCCAGCGACCGGTACGCGAGGGCGGCACGTCCGCCGTCCAGCGGGGAGGCGTAGGACAGCTCGGGCGTGATGAGGTTGACGCGCCGGAACAGTTCGAAGGCCTTGAAGAACGGTGATGCCACGGCCATCGGATGCACCGCCGAGCAGATGTCGTGGAAGTGCCCTGGCTGCATCAGCTCGCTGGTGCGGGTGCCCCCGCCGATGCTTGGGCCGGCTTCGAAGAGTTCCACGGACAGACCTGCCCGCGCCATCACTACTGCCGCTGCCAGTCCGTTGGGCCCGGCGCCCACCACCACAACATCAGGCATGGGACCCTGCTTTCCATGGGAGGAGGGAACGGGAGGATCCGCCGGTGCCCAGCCGGAACCAGTCGGGCGCGCCCGCGAAGGGGCCGCCGTGGGGATCATCAACGTGGTGCCGCCGGATGGGATCGTAGGCCGGATCGAAGATGTCCCAGGTCACGCGCAGCATCAGGTATCCCACCGCGGCCATGTGCCCAGCCACGGCCAGGGCGTAGTACGGCATATCCAGGTTGTGCTGGGATGAGCCTGCGCTGGTCACCTGTCCAAGGTACATCCACACGGCCGCCCAGTGCAGTCCTTCAATGCCCTGCCAGATCAGGAACTCCTGCCACCGCGGCCGGGCCAGCGCCAACAGCGGGACCAGCCACACCACAAACTGCGGCGAGTAGACCTTGCCGGTCAGTATGAACGCCGCCACGATCAGGAAGGCCAGCTGTGCCAGCCGGGGCCGCCGCCGGGCAGTCAGGGCAACCGCCGCTATGGCCGCACAGGACAGCAGAAAGAGGCCCGGGGACAGAAGGTCGACGGCGGCCGGGCTGAGTTCCGTCCACCGCAGCCGGGCAGCAACCAGGTTGTACACAAACCAGGGCGAGCTGTAGCCGGCATCGCGGTCGGCGCTGAACTGGAAAAAGTAGGTCCAGCCCGCAGGGTTGGCCAAGGCGAAAGGCACATTTACGGCCACCCAGGCGGCTGCGGCGGCGCCGGCCGTCACGAACAGGGGACGGAACCGTCCCGTGCGGAGGGCAAGGAGCAGGATGGCGCCAAGCACCAGCAGCGGGTAAAACTTTGTGGCCGCGCCCAGGCCAATGAAGACGCCGGCAAGCAGGGGCCGTTGCCGCGCGAAGAAGTACATGCCAAGGGCGAGCAGAGCCACGGCCCACATGTCCCAGTTGATGCTTCCGGCCAGCACGATGCCCGGGGCCAGTGCCACCATGGCGGCATCCCACGGCCGCCGGCTGCTCATCCGGGCGGTCGCCAGGACCGCCACCAGGGTGACCGCCGCCAGCAGGGCGGCATTGATATCGAAGTAGGCGAGGACGCGCGAATCGGTTATTCCGCTCCCGGGGACCAGCCAGGCCGTAACTCCGGCAATAAGGGCGGTCAGGACGGGGTACTCAAACAGGCTTCCGGGGCCAAGGACGGGAAAGGTCCCGTCTGCCAGACCCCGGTTCCGGAACAGCTCGGGAAAGTCCGAATAGCAGGTG
The DNA here is from genome assembly GCF_006680095.1 of Pseudarthrobacter sp. B4EP4b. Classification (NCBI taxonomy): domain Bacteria; kingdom Bacillati; phylum Actinomycetota; class Actinomycetes; order Micrococcales; family Micrococcaceae; genus Pseudarthrobacter; species Pseudarthrobacter sp. B4EP4b. Next base: position 28,773 of record NZ_VHIJ01000043.1, read on the forward strand.
GCATAGAACTGTGTGGGGGATTCCCAGCCATTGGCCCGGCAATAACCCTTGACCAGGATCCCGGTGAGGGCAGCCAGGACCGTCAGGAGGACCAGGACGCGTTCAACAGTGAAAATCCCGGGCCGGACAATGCCCGGCGCAGAGCGTGATCCCAGGGGGCCGCCGATGACTTCGGTGAAGTTCCGCAAGAGGATGTCGCTGCGGCTGGGAACTACCAGTCGGGGCCGCCCTCGATGCTCCGGCGGCTGGTTCTCCTGCATGCCCTCGAGCTTACCGCCGCCCGGGACGGGGAACGGGACCGGCAGGAGCCCACGCGCGGCCGCGTGGGCTCCTGTACCGCATGGACCTGCTTCATCGGTTCTCCCGGGGACAGGCCTAAGGGACAGGCCACAGAGTCAGCGCAGGCCACCCATGTGCTGGTGCAGAAGGACGAATACGTCTTCCCGCTGCTTCTCCAGGAGCGGACGGTTGAATTGCCGGCGGCTGCTGCGTTTTCCCCGTTGGGGAAGCAGGAACTGTTGAATCTTCTTTATCATTGTGGTCACCTCCTTTTCGAATTGGCTGGCCCGCAAAATGGGCGCGGCAATTAAGCCCTCTTCATACCGCGGATACAGGCGGATTTGGGGCAGCGAAATGTAGTGCAATGGGCAGGGAAGTTTATGCGCTGTCATTAGAGCGCATAAAAAGGCCGCTAAAAGCAGGCAGCTAATATCTGCAGGAAGCAGCAGAAAGCGCGGCTAAAAGGGGGCGGGCTCTTGCGCCGTGCAATGGGCGCAAGAGGTACAGACGCCGGTGCGCAGCCGCCCGGTCACCGCCGGACTCAGTACCGGCGGAAAGGGCGCAGGCTAGGAGCCGGCGTGACCCCTAAACAGGCGCGCAAAAGCATCAGAGGCCGGGGCCGCGGTGATGGTCATCTTCCATCCGCTAGTCAAAGTAATCATTTTCCCAACCTCCTTTTCTGCTCTGCCGTTGCCCAGGCTGTTCACCTGCAGCAACATGCGCCGGTAACCCCGGCAAGTGGCTCTGGGGTCAGGAATAAAGCTACACCACAATTAGTGCGCGCGGCTACCTAATTCGTAGAAATCATCAAAAAGATTTAGAAACAGTTCCTAAAGGCCCCAACGCACAATTGCCGGCGTCCGCTTATCCCAGCCAAGGGTGCACACTTTCGCGGTGCCGAGAATAAAGTGCCGTCCTTCAGCGGGCGGGAGTTCAAGCCAACGGGCTGTCAGGATCCGGGAGAAGTGTCCATGGGCCACAATCAGCACATTATCCATTCCCGATTCGAGGACCCGGCCAATGATTTTGTCCGCCCTCGCGGCAACCTCGTCCAGCGTCTCGCCGTTGGGCACGCCATGCGTCCAGATCAGGTAATCCGGGTTGTCCTTGCGGATCAGGTCCGAGCTGATTCCTTCGTAGTCCCCGTAGTTCCATTCCACCGCAAGCGGTTCGTGCTGGGCGTCGGGAAAGCCTGCGAGTTCGGCAGTCCGCCGGGCGCGCCGCAACGGTGATGTCAGCACCAGGTCGAAATCGACGGGGTCCAGCACCTTCCGGGCCTCCACCGCCTGCTGTTCGCCTTCTACGGTGAGGGGCAGGTCAGTGAGACCCGTGTACTGCCCGCTCTTGGACCACTCGGTCTCGCCGTGGCGGAGGATCCAGAGCTGGGGGCGGGGGGCAATGGCAGGGTTGGTCACTTGGACTCCTTAGGGGAAAGGGCGACGCCGGCGGGAGAGGTTCCATCCCCGGTTGCGGCAGGTGCTGATTCAGGCTGTTCGGCCCACCAGCGAAGAAGCCTGGCCTCCGCTTCCGCGGCAGGCAGCGGTCCGTGTTCCATCCGCTCGTTGAGCAGGAACTTGTAGGCCCGACCCACCACCGGACCCGGTTTGAGGTCCAGCAACGCCATGATGCGGGCACCGTCAAGGTCCGGCCGGACGGCCTCCAGCGATTCCTGTTCCCGCAGTGCCGCGATCCGGGCCTCGAGGTCGTCGTAGGCGAACGCCAGGCGCTCGGCCTTCCGCTGGTTCCTGGTGGTGACGTCGGATCGGGTCAGCCGGTGCAGCCGCTCAAGCAGCGGCCCGGCGTCAGTGACGTAGCGGCGGACTGCGGAATCGCTCCAGCCGGCGTCCCCGTAGCCGTAGAACCGCATGTGGAGTTCCACCAGGCGGGCAACTGCCTTTATGGAGTCGTTGTCGAAGCGGAGCGCCTTCATCCGCTTGGTGGTGAGCTTGGCACCCACCATGTCGTGGTGGCGGAAGCTCACCGCGCCGCCCGGTTCGAAGCGCCGCGTAGCCGGCTTGCCGACGTCGTGCATCAACGCTGCGAAACGCAGCACAAAGTCCGGCCCGGGCACGGGACCCTCAGCGTCGGTTTCGAGCTCCGCTGCCTGCTCCAAAACCTGCAGCGAGTGCTGGTAGACGTCCTTGTGCCGGTGGTGTTCATCGGATTCGAGCCGCAGGGCCGAAACCTCGGGCAGCACGAATTCCGCCAGCCCTGTGTCCACCAGCAGGTCGATACCCACGCGCGGACGGGCTCCGCAGATGAGCTTGACCAGCTCGTCCCGGACGCGCTCCGCGGAGATGATGGTGATCCGCTCGGCCATCTGGGTCATGGCCTGCCGGACGTCGTCATGGACGGAGACGCCCAGCTGCGCCGCGAACCGGGCCGCGCGCATCATCCGCAGCGGGTCGTCGGAAAAGGACGCTTCAGGGGCGCCGGGGGTGGCCAGGATGGAGGCATGCAGGTGCTTGACCCCACCGAACGGGTCCACTAGTTCCAGCGACGGCAGTTTGAGGGCCATGGCGTTGATGGTGAAGTCGCGCCGGAGCAGGTCGTCGGTCAACGATGAGCCGAAGGCCACCACGGGTTTGCGGGATTCAGGATCGTACGCCTCCGCCCGGTAGGTGGTGATCTCGATCTGGAATCCGGCCTTGCGCATGCCGATGGTCCCGAAGGCGCGCCCGATCTCCCAGTAGTTGTCCGCCCACTTCTTGATAAGGGATACCGTCTGGTCCGGCGTGGCGTCTGTGGTGAAGTCCAGGTCGGGGGAGGTCCTGCCCAGGAAAAGGTCACGCACGGGACCGCCCACCAGCGACAGTTCATGGCCGGCGTCCACGAAGCGCTGGCCGAGCTCCAGGACCACCGGGTCCACCTGGAAATCGACGGTGTGGGATTCAGTCTTGTGATGTGCGTGCGCCATAGTTACTTAAGCTTGTCAGAAACCAGCGGCACCGCAGGCCAAAATACTGTCAAGATCCTGCTGATTCCGTCCGCCCCCGGCAAAGCGCGTCATATGCCGTCCATGTTGATGTCATGTTCCGGTCATCACGGACGGGCAACAGTCGTTAGAGTGGACTCCATGGCCCATCCAGTACCGAGCGCTCCAGGCAGGAGGACAAACGCACCGTTGCCGTCGGCAATCGGTGCGCACGTTGCGCCTGCCCAGCATTCGGCGCCGGCCTCGCTGCCCACGGTGGAGGAAGTCTCCGCCGGCGGCGTGGTGGTGGATACGTCCGACGCCGAACTGAGGGTTGCGATTATCGCCCGCCTCAATCGCGGCGGCCGTTTGGAATGGTGCCTGCCCAAGGGGCATCCCGAAGGCAAGGAAAACAACGAGCAGGCCGCCGTCCGCGAGATTGCCGAGGAAACCGGCATTGAAGGCGACATCCTCGCACCGCTGGGAAGCATCGACTACTGGTTCACGGTCAGCGGCCACCGTGTCCACAAAACCGTCCACCACTACCTCCTGCGCGCCACGGGCGGCGAACTGACCATCGAAAACGATCCGGACCAGGAAGCGGTGGACGTGGCGTGGGTTCCCATCCAGGAACTCGCCCGCAAGCTGTCCTTCCCCAATGAACGCCGGATCGCCGACCTCGCCCGGGAAGTCCTTCCCGAACACCTTTAGGGGCGCACCGCGGCGACTGCCGTGCGGCGATGGGCTGCTGCGGGTGAGACGATGAACTCGATGTCAGCTTCCAATTTTCCTTCCGACAGGTCCAGCCGGCCCGACGACGCGGCGCCCGACGGCGTTCCGCCGGAGCCGGCCGCCCCGGACGTTGCCCAGCCAGCTCCTGCAGGCCCCAGCGAAACCCGTTCCAGTGCCATCATGGCCGCGGGCACCCTGGTGTCCCGTTTCCTGGGCTTCGGCAAGACCTGGATGCTGGGCACGGCCCTGGGCCTGGGATCAACCGTCAACGACACCTTCATCAACGCCAACAACCTGCCCAACCTGATTTTCCTGCTGGTGGCCGGCGGCGTGTTCAACGCCGTGCTGGTGCCGCAGATCATCAAGGCAAGCAAGGCCCCGGACAGGGGAGCGGATTACATCAGCCGCCTGCTGACGCTGGCTGTCCTGCTCCTGCTGGGGCTGACCGCCCTGGTGACCCTGGCAGCGCCCGGGGTTATTGAGCTCACCACCCAGGGGTACTCGCCGCAGCAAAAAGCGCTGGCGGTAACGTTTGCTTTCTGGTGCCTGCCGCAGATCTTCTTTTACGGCCTGTATGCCCTCCTCACCCAGGTCCTGAATGCCAATGGTGCGTTCGGGCCGGCCATGTGGGCGCCCATCCTTAATAACGTGGTGGCCATCGCCGGGCTGGGCATGTTCATCTGGATCTTCGGCGCCAACGAAATCAATGCACACACCTTGGACAACTGGGGGCCCACCCAAACCCTGTTCGTTGCCGGTTTCTCCACCATCGGCGTGGTGTCGCAGACCGCCATCCTGATGATTCCCGTGATCCGGCTGAAGCTGGGCCTCCGTCCACGCTTCGGCTGGCGTGGTGTGGGACTGGGCAAGGCAGCCAAGCTGAGCGTCTGGACGCTGCTGACGGCCGCCGTCGGGCAGCTCGCCTTCCTGTACGTCATGCGCATCGCCACCATCCCCGGAGCCGAACGCCTCCGGCTGAAGGAGGCGGGCGACCCCGCTGCGGAGATGCTTCCGGGCAACGCCGTCCTTGAGGTGGCCAGCCAGCTGTACCTGCTGCCGCACTCCATCATTGCCCTGTCCCTGGCCACTGTCCTGTTCAACCGGATGACCCGCGCATCCCAGGACGGCAACCGGGCCGAACTGCGTGATGCCCTCTCACACGGCCTGCGGACCATGGCCGTCGCCACGGTCTTCGGAGCCCTTGCCCTGTTTGCCCTCGCGGGGCCGCTCGGGATGTTCTTCTCTGGCGGCGACCGCCAGGACGGCGTGATGCTGGCCCAGACGTTAACCATCCTCGCGCTCAGCACGCCGTTTATGAGCGCAAACTTCATGATGTCCCGCGTGTTCTATGCCAACGAGGACGCCCGGACACCCTTCTACATCCAACTGCTGCTGGCCGTTGTGTACGTGGCCGGGGCGTTTGCCATCCAGTTCCTGCCCGTCAACCAGATCATTTATGCCATCGCGGTCCTCTATATGGTGGGCAATATCCTCTCGGTGGTGATCAGCGCGTACTTCCTGCGCCGGCTCCTGGGCCACCTGGATGGGGCACGGATCGCCAACTCCTACATCCGCATGGGTTACGCAGCCCTGGGTTCCGCCATTGCAGGTGCGGGCGCGCTCTGGCTCCTGGGCAGCTACAACCCGGACGGTTTTGCCTGGGAGAACCGGATCACGGCGCTCATCACCGTAGTTGTGGCGGGCCCCGTCATGCTGGTGGCCTACTTCTTCCTGCTCAGGTTGTTCCGGGTATCGGAACTGCGGGACCTGCTCCGGCCACTGATGGGACGGCTGGGGCGCGGGGGACCGGCTGCATCTTCAGCGGAAGACGACGCGCCGCCGTCGGGCTCTTCCTCGGGTGATCCCTCTGGGGGTTCCTCCGGTGGTTCCTCCGGCGACCGTCAGCCGCAGGCGCCCGAGCGCGCCACTACCTCTGTGGACACCGGCCTCATTCCCCGGATTTCCGGCGAGTTCGACGCCGTTTCCTTCCGCGCCGGCCCCGCTCCCCGGCGCGAGGCGGCCGCACAGCCGCCTGCGGAGGGCGGCAGGGGCCAGGACGACGGCGGCTACCTCCCCGGAGAGGACCAGCCCAGTACTGCGCGGGGCGGCCTGTTGCGTGAGCAAATCCCGCTGCCCGGCCGGCGGACCTTCCAGGGCAAGCCCGGCGAGAACCCGCATTTCAAGCCTCGGCGGCCACGCAAGAAGTGATATTCCGGCCGTTCGCCGCTGCCTTTGTCCACGGTGGGCTGGGCTCAATCGGCTAGGATCGGAAGGGAACAGGGGTAGTTGCATTCAAGGGCCAGCCTCGCGCCGGTCCCTGAACGGTGGTTGCGTCAACCGAGCCGGCAATACCGGACAGTCTAGGAGGAACACGTGTCCAACCCGATCGATGTCGGATCAGTACTGGGCGGCCGTTACAAGGTCACAGCCACCGTATTGGCCTCGCACGACCACGATCTGGTGCTGGATGGTGTGGACCAGGTGCTGAACCGTCCGGTCAGCATCCTGGTTGCCGGACCCGACAACACAGAGCAGGTGGCCCAAAGCGCCCGGGAGGTTGCCACCGGGGAGCGCCCCGGCACAGTCCAGGTCTTGGACCTCGGCGTCACAGCTGCGGCCACGTACCTCATCACCAACCACACGTCCGCCGCGGACCTGCTGGACCTCGTGGTGGCCTCCAACCCTCCCTATGTGGAACCGTTCTTCACGGACACCTTGGGGAGCGAGATTTTTGGTCAGCCCCGGTCCCGCGAACCCGAGCCCTATGATGACGAAGAAAACGTCGACGCCGGCTACATCAATTACTCCGACGGACATCGCAGCCAGGTTGATCCTTACCCTGCAGCGCCCGTAGCGCCGCCCAAGCCGCCGGCACGGCCGGCGGCGGCTCCCGCCGCTGGACGCAAGCCCTCCGGTTCGTCTGCGTTGGGTGGGGCTGCCGCTGGTGCGGCGGCTGGCGCCGCTGCCGGTGCGGCTTCACCGGGCGTTTCGGGTCCGGCCACCAGGCCAGCGGTTCAGTCCGAGGAGCCGGCCACCGCCAGCTTCCCGTCGAGCCCTTCAGACCGGGATGAGTCATCCGTCTCCCCGTCCGGTCCCGGGAAGCCGAAGGTCTCGCTGTGGTCCGAGGACGACTACGCGAACGTCGATGACCAGGACCTGTACGAAGATGCCCAGGCAGAAGAAGAGCCGCGGCCTGCCAAAAAGAAGTCTCCGGTCTTTGCACGGTCCGCAGCCCCGGCCGCTGCTGCAGGTGCCGCTGCGGGCGCTTCTTACGCCGATCAGGATGATTATGATGACGGCGACGACCAGGATGCCCCGGAACGTGAACCGCGCTCCATGCGGTGGCTGGTGGGCGGGCTCCTCGCAGTGGTCCTGATTGCCGGGCTGGTGTTTGCCGTGACCAACCTTGGCAGCCTCTTTTCTGCACAGCCACAGGCCAAGCCGACTGCGGCCAGCACTAACAACAGCGCTCCCTCTGCGAACGCCACCGCAACCCAGGCACCTACCTCTGCACCGCCTGCTGTCCCGCCGGCCATTGAAGGAGTCACCCGCCAGGGTAACTTCGACTTCGCCGCCACGTTCGACCGCGATTTGGTGAAGGCTTACGACGGCAACGCCGCCAGCTACTGGTCGGACATGGAATTTGCCACTGAGAACTGGGGCGGACTCGCACCCGAGGGTGTTCCGCTGGTTGTGAAGCTGAAGAGCCCTGCCACCGTCTCGTCGATCACGCTTTCGCAGCTCGGCGGCTCCGGTGGAAACATCACCCTCTACACCAACGACCGGCCCTCAATCGACGGGGCCAAGGCTGTTGGCACGAACAGCTTCACGTCCACAGACCTGAACATCCCCCTGGCAGAACCGGTTCAGGCGCAGTATGTGATCGTGTCGATCAATTCGCTTCCTCGGTTGGCGGCTCCGAAGACACGTTACGGATACGGCCTCCGGCTCGCTGAGATCAAGGTCCAGTAAGCGCGGGTCCACCAGGAAGGGTCCCTCTTCTAGTTATCTGATGGAAGTGCCGCAGTCCATGGTCATCGGGCTGCGGCACTTTCCTTTTGCCGCGAGACGGTAATCTGGAAAGAGCGCCTCACGGAGCTGGCTAGTTGCTGCCTGCCGGAAATCCATCGTGTTGGGCGCCGGAATAATCAGCCAGCAGTATCAGTTGTGCCATGTGGCCGGCCTCCAAGGCGGGGCGCGTCTAATAAGGAAGAGGTTCACCGTTCAGTGACCATCGCAGAAAACACCACGTCGGATGTACGTGATGTCATCATCGTCGGCTCCGGCCCCGCTGGTTACACGGCAGCTGTCTACACTGCCCGGGCCAACCTGAAGCCCCTTTTGCTGGCAGGCTCTGTCACCGCCGGCGGTGAACTGATGAACACCACCGATGTGGAGAACTACCCGGGCTTCCCCGATGGCATCATGGGACCAGACCTGATGGAGAACTTCGAGAAGCAGGCAGCACGCTTCGGCACGGAGATCCAGTTCGAAGACGTCACATCGCTCCAACTGGAAGGACCTGTCAAGCAGGTCACCATCGCCACGGGGGAAACTTTCCAGGCCAAGGCAGTGATTCTCTCCACCGGCTCCGCCTACCGTGAGCTTGGCCTTCCGAATGAGAAGCGGCTGTCCGGACACGGTGTTAGCTGGTGTGCAACCTGTGACGGTTTCTTCTTCAAGGACCAGGACATTGCTGTCATCGGTGGGGGAGACTCAGCCATGGAAGAAGCGTTGTTCCTTACCAAGTTCGCTAAATCGGTAACGGTTGTTCACCGTCGTGATTCGCTCAAGGCCTCCAAGATCATGGCCGACAGGGCACTGGCGCACGAGAAGATCAACTTCATCTGGAACAGCACCGTTGAGGATGTCATCGGCGAAGCCAAAGTCACCGGCCTGAAGTTGAAGAACCTTATTGACGGTTCAGTTTCAGATCTTGCGGTCACGGGTGTGTTTGTGGCTATTGGTAACGACCCCCGTACCGACCTGGTGAAGGACGTTCTGGAGTTGACGCCCGAGGGCACCATCGCTGTCCAGGGACGGAGTTCCAGGACGAGCCTGCCGGGTGTCTTTGCTGCAGGCGACGTTGTGGACCCCACCTACCGCCAGGCCATCACCGCATCGGGTTCGGGCTGTGTAGCCGCCATTGACGTGGAGCACTACCTCGCAGACCTGCACGCCTAAGTCCGTAAACGCCATCGAAGAGAGAGACAGATTATGAGCAATGCAAAAGATGTAACAGACGCAAGTTTCGGCACGGACGTCCTGTCCTCTGACAAGCCGGTCATCGTTGATTTTTGGGCGGAATGGTGCGGTCCCTGCCGCAAGCTCGGGCCTATCCTCGACGAAATCTCCGTTGAGTACAGCGAGAAGGTTGATGTCGTGAAGCTGAACGTTGACGACAACCCGGCTATCGCAGCCGAATACGGAATCACGTCCATTCCTGCCGTCTACCTGTTCCAGGGCGGCGAAGTGAAGAGCACGGTTATCGGTGCCAAGCCGAAGCAGTTCTTTGAGAAGGAATTCGCGGACGTACTGTCCTAGCAAAAGACGCTCGCTGGGGGACCAGCAACCATAGAGGGTGGCCATTGCTCGTGAGGGCAGTGGCCACTTTTTTGATCCCCGGGTGTTCGCTGCTGTGGTGCAGGCAGAATGGGGTGCTCTCATTGCTGCACATCCGCACGGGGCGGCCCACTGCCATTGGATGAGCTTTGCGGATACAGGGGAATACTGCGTTCCCCGCACAATTCTGTTCACTCCTGGACACGGCTGAACCCGCCGTACTTCGCGCCTGCTGTTTCACGTGAAACACGGACCCCAGTTGATTGTTGCGGTAGCGCAGCGAGCTGCAGCAGCAATTTGTGGTGATAAAACAGGTGAAGCCGCAGAAACAGTGGAAAAGCGCGGCACAGCGATCTTGAGTCATCTTTCCAGCAGGAGCACCACAGGGGGCGACGGAGCTGCACCAGAACCCAAAGCTTTGCCGGGCCGGGTCTGCTATCTTCATCGATTCCAGCTGTGGGGCCAAAAAGAGTAGCCGCTCAAATCGATTCGAGCCGATGACGCCGGTCCGCATCCAGTGCATGGCAACCATCACGGAGTTTGCACCAGCTCCATACCCCAAAAGGCACGAGTGTGGGGGGGAAAGTTTCGGATGTTCACTGCGATTGGGGAAGCGAATTCGCCGGGTTGTGCCAATCTCGATTTGGACCACGTCGCCTTTCCCAAAACATGCGCGGTGAAAGTGAACAAGACGCCAGCGCCTCCGAATGCCCTCACCTGGGCCAGCATTGGCCACGCCGCCGCAAACAGTGGAAGCTGAAGGATCGCCCATCCGTAACGAAAATGACTCGGCCTCGCGCCTATCCCTGTTTCACGTGAAACAGAAATACGGACGACCCATCAATGGGGCCCGCAGTGGCCTCAATGCCGCAAACAGTGGAAGCGGGACCGTACCGTATCCATGCCGGCAAATGACTAGGCCTCCAGGCTCAGCCCTGTTTCACGTGAAACAGGGACAGGAACAGGTAGGGACGACCTAAACGCGGATCAGTCCCGTAAGTTCAGAGGTGCCGCGGTGCCCCATATATCAACTCTGACGAGGAGGACATGCTGAAGGCTGCATCCACGGTACGCAGCCCGTCAGCCGTTCCGACAACGCCGCGTCCGAACGACATCGGGGCGCTCAATACACTTGATCCCAGGCTCGTGCCCAAGACGATCAAACAGAGAGGCGGCCGGGGGGCATCGTTCAACCTTCAAAAAGGGAACTCCTAGCGGTGCCGGCAATAGACCTGCTCGAACTCAAATCCACCTGAGGCTAACGTACGCCCACAATCCTTCAGTTCCTTTCCCATGGTGCAATGTGGGCGCCCGACGCGACCTTCTAACGGTTGCGATTCAAAAGCGACCACTATCGGTGTCGTCTCCACGAGTGCGAGTCAGGGCCGACTATCTTCCACCGGTACTCACGGTAGAAGCAAACCACTGCCACTCAGACGCCGCTACAGGACCACCTCCAAAAGTTTCCGAACTTACGGTCCAGAATAGTCACGGGGCAGGCTGTTAGATCGGCCTGTTGGTGCAACGCGGACCGCCCAACACGGCCCCCACCCCGTGCCCGTCATCAACCAGCTGCCGTTCGACCAGAGGTATGCGGACCTAGGCCACGGCAGGTCTTTCGCACTGTTTCACGTGAAACAGCGTCGGATCCAGCCGGGCCGCCAGGAAACGCCTGCACCTGCGCCAGTCCCCGAAACAAATCCTTCTACGACGCGCCTCCTGCCTTGTCCAAGGCCCCCTAGCGCTACGCCAATCTACCGCCCCGTGAAAGGCGTGTCTTGGCCCCCAAGCATCAGCCAACGGCCCCGGGGGCACCAGACGGATACTCACCTACATCAGAGTTCACCATGTACGGGGCCTGGACAATAGATCAGCGGACGCCAGAGCTCGGATGTGGTCAAGGAGTCGTGTCAGGCCTCCAAAGCCACCCGCACGAGTAAAAGATGCAGAGGAGGAGACTGTGATGTTGGCAGGCCCATTTCCGCCCCCCGTAAAGTCAGGGGCACTCCGGTTGCGGCGAGGTGGCCCTTTACCAGTATCGCCCCGCCGCATACGAGTCACACGAGCCGGCTGTCGATTGTTCGAATGAGCGCTACCTTCCAGAACCAGACCCCAAGCACGCTGCATGCAATCCACTCAGCTGCCCTACGTCTATATGCCGCCGCCTTCGTCCCTGAAGTTGCCGAATATTGGCGGTGCCATAGTGAGGCAACACGAGGCTTCATGGCTGGCTGCCCTGGCGACGCAGCAATGTGGCAAGGCGGCAGTGCGGCAATACGGCAGTGCGGCATTGCGGCAATGCGCCAATGAAGAGGGGAAACCAGGATGCAGCCCCATGGACGGTCGACACTATCCCGACCATTCCCGCCACTTGCATAGCCCGTCGCAGGGACCCCCGCAACATCAACAGCCGGATTGCTCCTATCCGTGCTGCCTCTGCACCGCCGCAAAGTACGCGCAGCTTGGGCCGAAAAGCGGCACGTGGCGCTTGAGTTTTCCCCAAGTTATCCACAGGCTCCGTCTCACCTTGTCCACATGGTTATCCACAGGACATCCAGCAGGTTGGTGGCAACGCTAAGGAACGCGGGCTGGCCTCTACGCTGGACGAAGATCCCAGCTGCTACGCCTAGCGAGGTTAAACCCTGCACCAGGCCAGAGCAGGACGTAGAACGGGTGCCGGAACGCCCGGAAATAAACCGAAAACGGGCCTCTTTGGGCCGCAGCGCACCCCTTGAACCGACCTGATTCTCGACTTGAGGGTTCTCGAGCCGTTTCACGTGAAACCCCTTGGCGTGACTGCGGTTCTAGCGCTCTGGTAGGCCGAGAGTAGCAGCGGAGCGAGGGGATGAGAAGTCTGTCACATCCACAGGGAGAAGCTCGACTATCCACACCGTTATCCACAGCGATATCCACCGACTAACTTGGCGTCAGAAGCGGTCAGCGAGTGGATCTACTCGGCCTCAATCTCGACCCGCGAAGGCCCGCTGTCACATGGAGAGGCCCCAGACTGGTCGATCTGTCCGCCTGCGAACTCGAAGGCATGAGCCGGAGGCGTGCTGCCTCGCCACACTGACCAGTTGCCAGCACCCGAGCAGGTTCATCTAGTCAGCCAGCAGGGCTTCTTCACACCACCGGAGAGCCCACAGACTCCGCTGCTTGGGTGCCAGTCGTTCAAATGACCTCGGGGGACCGAGGCCAGACCACCGTCGCTCCACGCCCGCGCCAGAAGTAGTAACAGCCAGGCAGGTGTCGTGCAGCCAAGGCCAAAGTGTCACGGAGCAAGATAGGCGCCGCCCACTCGAGGCAAACCAAAAACCAAACGGCCGATCCGACCATCTAAGACGTCCGCTCGAGCCGCCCAGGTACCTGCTTGCCCACCTAGCCGCGCCTCCCATATGAAGCTAAGACCTTGCCGCTCGGGCTGATCGCAGCTGAACATGTTTCACGTGAAACGGCGACGGGGTCGGACCAGTGGCCATGCGAGGACACTCTTTCTCCGGCTCAAATGGCGACGTTCGTTCATCCATATCGACCATTAGGAGCGAGCTCTCATGGCTCTACAAATACCCCGAGCAGCAACAGGAAGGACATGGGCCCATGATTCTCTGCCGGATCCGGACGCATCCAAGGGGGAGTGTTTGGCTCCAAACCGTTAGAGCCCACCATGCACTAAGCCAGCCGGTTGGCGCCGCACCGTCGAAGCCCAATACGCTGCGCGCAGCCGGCATGATCAGTCCACTGCACATCGTCGAGGGCAATCCTGGTGCCTGAGACTATTGGCGCAGACACTAATGACCTCCTGAAGCGGTGCACCTTAGCGTCGAGTAAGACCGAACACTAGAGAACCAACGCGGAAGGGGACCGTTCGCCGCATTGAAAATAGCTTGCCACCTTCTCTACGTGCAGTGATGCCCGACGCCTCCGCTTTGGCGCGGGCTTACCCGTTTGACCACCCCCGAAAAGCAATTCGTGCAACCGACTGAACCCAGCACGGATACTGGTTGGCTGGCAGCGGTGATCTCCTTCTCCGAACGCAACTGTCGCACCCGTGGCGGTAATGCCAAAGCTGCATTCCGATCTAGAAGCCTAGCTCGGAAGCTCAACGTCAAAGAGGCAGACTTGAGCGGGCAGATGACAGCAGACCGTTTCACGTGAAACGTCGTGGTGCCGGTTCTGCCGCGAGGAGAAGGTGGAAAATGCTCATCGCGCCGTCGTATAGATGGCCCTGATCGATTCGAACACCGGTTGTACTGGTGGTGGCAAGTCCATTGGTGCGTAGCGAAACGGTCGCATTTAGGACGAATTAGAGCGCTGATACTATCCTGCGCGGGGTCGGGGAAAGCACATTCGTTCACTTCAAGAATGCGGCAGCGATGGCCCGAATCGACCTGGCAATTGATCGTCGACGGTCAGAGGTCTTTGCTGACGTATGCCCACCACATATACGCGTATCACTTTGGCCTTCTTCAAGGTGATCGCTCTGCGAGCCGAAACGCGAGGCCCAACCGCCGGCATGTCGCCCGAGAACCTATAACCCTACGGATCATGCAAAGGGTGAACTCGCGGAACCGCGGCCAGCAGACGATTGGAGCTGCGCAAAAGTGGGGAGGTGCAGCACGGTACTCTGACATCGCGGATTCCTCAGGAGTCCATCGCAACACGATATCCGCCAGTGAATATCTGCACAACGGACGCACAAGAGGCTTATCGGATGCGGTGGCTTATAGGTCGGGAGACGAAAGTGGGTGCCACAGCGCCTTGTGTAGTTCTATTCAGCCCGTCACCTCGCCCCTGAGTGGGCGAATAGGCTCCAGCACAGTCACCCCGTCCGTCGAGTTGCCCATCTCCGGAACCAGCTGAAGCAGAATACTGCGCGTCTCAGGACCTAAACCGCCGCCGCAGATAGACCGGAAAGGTGACTTTATCCTTATTGCGCATGCGGGACAGCGACGATGCGGCGCTCTCGGCGCCTAACGCTCAGTCTGTTTCACGTGAAACAGAGGGACCACAGGCTGCCGGCGCATGATCTGCCAAGTCATGAGAAGAGAAGAGGGGGAAGCCGAGGCGCAATTTTGGGCTGACGCAGTCGGGATATATGCGATCTTCGCCAGGCAGCTGTGCGCGATCGAGCAGAGGAGCGCGTCTTCTAACTCTCGTCGGTAAACGAAGGCTCTGCATCAGCCCCAACCGAGAAGACGCAGGGCGCGCCGTGTCCATTCAACCAAGCGGCAAGAACCAGAACGGCTTGTTGATCTGACAACGCACACGCTGCGGACACGGGAGTCAGCAGGATTAAGGATTCAAGAGCATCCAGGTATGCGACATCCGGGGAGAGCAGCTGAGTAATCCGCCAAGCAACCGCCCGCGCAAAACCCTTGTTAGCTGTCTGCCCCGGGTGCCAGGACGTCCATAATCCGGTTGAGGTCTTCAACGCTGGCAAATTCAATGCTGACCCGGCCCTTGCGGACTCCCAGCGAGATCTTGACGTTGGTATCCAGTCGGTCCGACAGCGAAGAGGCCAGATAGTCCAGGCGCTCGTGCCGCGCACCCGGACGCGGAATGTTGTTCTTGGCAGGCTTGGCGGGATCCTGGTACATGGTGACGGCCTCTTCCGTGGCCCGTACCGACATTCCCTCAGCGACAATACGCTGGGCCAGCCGTTCCATCGCTGCGGCGTCCGGCAGGGCCAGGAGGGCCCGTGCATGGCCAGCGGAGAGAACACCTGCAGCAACCCGGCGCTGGACAAGGGGAGGCAGCTTCAGCAGCCGCAGGGTATTGGAGACCTGCGGCCGTGACCGGCCGATCCGGTCTGCAAGCTGCTCGTGTGTGGTGCCGAAGTCTTCGAGGAGCTGCTGGTAGGCCGCCGCCTCTTCCAAGGGGTTGAGCTGGCTGCGGTGGAGGTTTTCGAGCAGAGCGTCACGCAGGAGGTCGTCGTCGGTGGTGTCGCGGATTATTGCCGGGATGGTTTCCAGTCCAGCGGCCTGCACTGCACGCCAACGGCGTTCACCCATAACGAGCTCAAACGGTTCTCCACCGGACTCGGTTGAGTTCCGGACCACAATTGGCTGGAGAACGCCGATTTCCCGGACAGAGTGAACCAGCTCCGCCATGTCGTCTTCATCGAAGACGGAACGGGGCTGTTTGCGGTTCGGGTGGATGTCCGTGACGCGGATCTCGGCAAAGCGGACACCGGGTACCTCTACCAGGTCCACTCCGTTGTCCGTCGCAGGAATTGCCGCAGATTCGGGGGATGGGCCACCACGTCCAACCTCCTGCTTGTCATTGGGAACTTCAACCGTGTCGGCAGCCTTCTTGGCCGGCGCGGTGCTCTTGCCCGCACCGTTCGAATTGGCATTGGATTTTGTAGTTTGCCCATTGGAGCGGGGGCCGGCCGCTCCAGGTGCACTCTTTGCGCTGGAGGACTTTGCGGCCGCGGGCTTGCGAGAGCCGTTGCTTGAGGATGTGGACGCTGATCCCTTCGAGACCGCATCCGGCAACTCAACAGAAGAGGTCCCGGCAACAGTGCCGGCCGCGGACTCTTCTACCGGTGCTGAATCCACAACAGACTCGGCGGGATCGGTCTTCCGGCGCCCCTCGGGAAAGAAGAGATCGACAGGGCGCGCCACAGCTGTTCCGTTGCCCGCCCCGTTAGCACCGGCGGAACTCGGAATCAGTGCGCCAAGACCGCGGCCCAGGCCCCGTCGCTTCTCGCTCATGAATAAATCCCTCCAGTGGAAGAGCCAGGTCCAGCCGGGCTCCAGTTGTTGCAGTTCTTGAAGATTTTAGCGTTCTGCTATTTCAGCAGCAGCTTCCAGGTAGGACAGGGCACCACTGGATGAGGGGTCGTAAGTCATCACCGTCTGCTGGTAGCTCGGCGCTTCGGAGATGCGCACCGAACGCGGCACCACGGCGGACAGGACCTGTTCCGGGAAGTGCTGACGGACTTCGGCAGCCACCTGCGCGGCAAGGTTGGTGCGGCCGTCATACATGGTGAGCAGGATGGTGGAAACTACAAGATCGGCGTTCAGATGCTTCTGGATCATCTCGATGTTCTTGAGCAGCTGGCTCAGGCCCTCCAGCGCGTAGTACTCGCACTGGATGGGAATGAGCACTTCATTGGCTGCGCAGAACGCGTTGACCGTCAGCAGGCCAAGGCTCGGCGGGCAGTCAATGAAAATGTAATCCAGACGCTGTTCGCCATTTTTCTCGCGGGCCTTGGCATAAACGTCAATAGCCCGGCGGAGCCGCTGCTCACGCGCCACCAGGGAAACAAGTTCAATTTCAGCGCCGGCCAGGTGGATAGTGGCCGGCGCGCAGATGAGATTACCGATGTCCGGGCACTGTGCCACCACATCGGCAAGGGGCACGTCATTAATCAGGACGTCATAGATGCTGTCCACATCAGCGTGGTGTTCGATGCCCAACGCGGTGGACGCATTGCCCTGCGGGTCAATGTCGATGACCAGGACGTTCAGTCCGGCTGCTGCAAGGGCGGCCGCGATGTTAACCGTGGTAGTGGTCTTCCCCACCCCGCCCTTTTGATTGGATACCGTGAAGATGCGCGTCTTCTCCGGGCGCGGCAACTGCCGTCCGACCAGCCGCTCACGCCGGCGGGTCTCATGAGCCAGTTCACGGGCAATAGGACTGGAATCATCAATGGCGTCGATGATATTCCCCCTACTTGTGGAGGTTGTTTCACGTGAAACGAACACCGGAGATGAATTTGTTACCGCACCGGGTTGATTTCCAAGAACACCTGAGGCGCCCGAGACAGTCCCAGCGAAAGAACGTGCTGACCCCAAAGACACAAACGGGGGAATCCGTTGTGTGGAGGCTTCGCTACTGGTCACTGGGGCACACTCACTCTCGTTCAGCTATTTTTGCTGCCGTTGACTAGCCTAACTGCTTACCCCGGCAGACTGCGGCTGCCGGGCCAACACTAGGGCTTCTTTTGGGACTTGTTTACAACGATGCGTACCACAGTGGTGGGCTCTTCCAGCAGGTTATCGCCAACCGTGAGGACCGATGTCTCCACACCGCCCAGCTTCCGGATGACCTTGGCCGCCTTCTCGATTTCCTCGCCGGCGCTGCGGCCTTTGATGGCAACCACTTCACCCTTGCCTGCGAGCAGGGGGATGGTGAGGCCGGCAAGGTTGCTCAGGGCAGAAACAGCACGCGCGGTCACAACATCTGCGTCCACATGTCCCACTGCCAGCTCGGCGCGGGTGCGCATCACCGTGACATTCTCCAGGCCCAGGTCGTCAACCACTTCCTGAAGCCAGATCACCCGGCGTTCCAGAGGCTCGATCAGGGTCAGTTCCAGGTCCGGGCGCGCGATAGCGAGGCACAGGCCCGGGAGCCCGGCCCCGCTTCCCACGTCCGCTACATGGCTTCCGTGGGCAATTGCACTTTCAATGACAGCGCAGTTCAGGACATGGCGGCTCCACAGCCGGGGGATCTCGCGGGGGCCAATCAGCCCGCGCTCAGTTCCGGAAGTGGCGAGGTGTTCCACATAACGCTTAGCGAGGTCCAGGCGGTCACCGAAAATCTTCTCAGCTGCCAGAAGCTCAGCTGGCGTGATGTCAACCATGATTAGCGAATCAGCAATTCTCTAGTCCGCGGATACAACGATATGGCGGCCGGCACCTTCGCCCTCGGACTCGCTCACCAGGCCGAGGTCGGCAACGGCGTCGTGGACGATCTTGCGTTCGTAGGCACTCATCGGTTTGAGGGCAACTGCCTGGCCGGTTTCCTTTACAGTGGCGGCCGCGTCCTCGGCAACTTTCTGCAGGTGGCCAGTGCGCTCCTGCCGGTAGCCGTTGATATCCAGCACCAGGCGCGAACGGTTTTCCGTGGCGGACAGCACGGCGAGGCGGGTCAGTTCTTGCAGGGCTTCAAGGACTTCGCCGTCCTCGCCAACCAGGCTGTCGAGGCTGTCCGATTCCTCCTCCGTAACGATGGAGATGTAGGTGCGTCCGTTGCGGACCTCGATGTCGATGTCGCCGTCGATATCTGCAATGTCCAGCAGCTCCTCGAGGTAGTCCGCTGCGACGTCGCCTTCTTCCTCCAGGCGGCTCGCTGAGGAGGCTTTGGGGGAGGAAAGATCCTGGTCCAAGGACTCGTCCTGCTCGTCGACAGTCACTTCAGAAAGGGCCTGTTCAGTACTCTCGGCTGACATTACTTCTTCTTCCTGTTCTTGCGTTGTGGCTGGGTGCGCTGTCCTTTTGCCTGCGCCACGGCAGCGGCGGCAGCCGCTGCGTCCGCGTCGTCGTCCTTCTTACCACTCAAGATCGAAAGGGCCGGAAGGCCCTTGGCGGCACGGCGCTCGGCGAGGGCCTTCGCTGCGGGGGATCCCGGCGTCGGCATACGGCGGATGACAAAGAACTGCTGGCCCATGGTCCAGAGGTTGGTGGTGGTCCAGTAGATGAGCACACCGATGGGGAAGTTGATGCCGCCAACACCGAAGACAATGGGCAGGATGTAGAGCATCATCTTCTGCTGGCGCATAAAGGGGCTGGCCATGGCTTCTTCAGACATGTTCTTGGCCATGATCTGCTTCTGCGTGATGAACTGCGAGGCCGTCATGGCAAGGATCATGATGATCGAGAGGACCACGACGGCCACGTTGGTGGCGCCGCCGTGAAGGAGCGCGGCGGACAGCGGAGCCCCGAAGATGCTGGACTCGTCGAACTGCACCACCTGCTCCTGGCTCATGGCACCGATGCCTTTGCCCTGGGTCTTGGCGGAACTGATGCCGGACAGCACCTGGAACAGGGCGAAGAAGAAGGGCATCTGGATCAGCATGGGCAGGCAGGCGGAGAACGGGTTGGTCCCGTGCTTCTTGTACATGGCCATCTGTTCCTGCGCCATGGCCTGGCGGGACAGCTGGTCTGTCTTGCCCTTGTACTTGTCCTGCAGCTTCTTCAAGTCAGGCTGAAGCAGCTGCATGCCGCGCTGGGCCTTGATCTGCTTGACGAACACGGGAATCAGGGCGGCGCGGATCACCAGCACCAGGCCAATGATGGACAGCGTCCAGGTCCAGCCCGATGCTTCGGGCAGGCCGATCGCGCTCAAGCCCTCATGGAAGCCCACCATGATGACGGACACGAGCCACTTGAACGGAAACATGATTGTTTCAAAGAAGTCCATACTTATCCCTATTCGTCAGGCCGCCGTGCGGCCTTCTCCATCAGTCCGAGCAGCCAGGTACTTGTCCGGGTTGTTCAGCACAACAATTGTGGGGGTCTGGCTGGCAGGCCATTCCCGGTGGCCGGCGGGGACATGGTCCACACCGCCGGCATTCCATGGGTGGCAGCGGGCAAGGCGGCGCGCAGCAAGCCAGCTTCCCTTGACGGCACCATGGACAGTAATCGCTTCAAGGGCATAGGCCGAGCATGAAGGGAAGAATCTGCAGACCTGGCCGTACAAGGGAGAAACCACCTTGCGGTAGGCCTTCAACAGAAGAATGAGGATGTTGCGGGGCAGGTTCCAGAGGAACAGCGCCACGGCGGCCACAACAGGATGTAAATGGGCGACGACGGCGGTGGCGTTACGCACGCGGTGTCCCCTCCTGTGTTGTACCGGCCGAACCGTTGGCGGCAGCCCGGGGGCGGCCGGCCAGACGGGCCATTGTCGACTCCAGTGCAGCGTTGTAATCCGAGAGCAGTTGCTCCCAGCTCGCGGACGCGGACGCAGGCAGCGCCCTGACCACTATGGCGAACCCGGTACCGTACTCGCGCAGCGAGGCAGCACCGGCTTCCCTCAGTCTCCTCTTAACGAGGTTCCTGACCACAGCGTTCCCAACACTTTTGGAAACAATGAACCCGATCCGGCTGGGTTCGTCGGCAGCAATAGCTGCCGCATATAACACTACGTTCCGGCGTCCATTGCGGACACCGGAACGTACAGTTGTTGAAAAATCGGTTGCAGTCCTCAAACGGTTGCGGGTGGCCAGCACCTTAAACTCGCAAAGAAATGTCTACCGACAAGTCAGTTATTTACGCCGACAGCTCGGTACGGCCCTTGCCACGACGGGCTGCCAGGATTGCGCGGCCGGCACGGGTACGCATACGAAGGCGGAAGCCGTGCTTCTTGGCTCGACGGCGGTTATTCGGCTGAAAAGTCCGCTTGCTCACGTTAGTTACTCCAGTGGATCAAAGGTGCGCCCACCCGATCAGTATGGGGAAGAACTGGCCGACGCTAAGTTTTGTATATGCACGCTTCCCCCGGCTGCTCACACGCACTGCGTCTGAGAGATTCAGATGGGGCCAAAAAGCGGACACAAAGGACTTCACAACGTTAGGGCAATTCACTGCCCCCAGTCAAACCGAAGCAGGCCGCCGGCGTTGTCCCCACCTGTGGCAAACCTGCCCTTCGAGCCTGTGGATGAAGTGGCTCACAGGCTCCATTTCAGAACCACAACCGTGTAATTATCCACAAGCTACTTGCCAGCTATCTTCTAGGCTTTTCATCCCCTAGAGTGGCCCAGTAGCCGATTATCCACGTGCTGTGTATAACCCTGTGGATGAAGCTGAACCGGATCCTGGTTCCGTGCTTGCGGCTGCAGGCAATGCAGGCAAAGCAAGTTTTGAGGGAACCAATTGATGACAGTAGACGAAGCCAATCACGCCAATACTGTCGGAAGTTCCTGGCGCCGCGTTGTCAGCCTGCTGGAACAGGACCACCGCGTTTCACCCCGTCAGCGTGGCTTTGTCATCCTTGCCCAGGCCCAGGGCCTGATCGGTTCCACCCTGCTGGTGGCAGTACCCAATGAACTTACCCGTGAAGTGCTTCAGACCCAGGTCAAGGACGCCCTGGATGATGCGCTGCACAGCGTCTTCTCCGAGGACATCCGCTGTGCCATTGACGTGGACACGGACCTGGTGCCCATCCACGAAGAGCCCGAACCTGTTGTGGAGCCTTCCTTCTCGCCGGACCAGCTGATCGAGCAGAAGCCGCAGCCCATGCTGCCGAGCACCTCCCACGAATTCGGTCGGCTGAATCCCAAGTACGTGTTTGACACCTTCGTGATCGGCTCGTCCAACCGCTTCGCCCACGCCGCGGCCGTCGCCGTCGCCGAAGCTCCGGCCAAGGCCTACAACCCGCTGTTCATCTACGGCGATTCGGGGTTGGGCAAGACCCACCTCCTGCACGCCATCGGCCACTACGCCCGGCGGCTCTACAGCGGCATCCGCGTGCGGTACGTCAATTCCGAAGAATTCACCAACGACTTCATCAACTCCATCCGTGACGATGAAGGCGCCAGTTTCAAGACCACTTACCGCAACGTGGACGTCCTGCTCATCGATGACATCCAGTTCCTGGCCGGCAAGGACCGGACGCTGGAGGAGTTCTTCCACACATTCAACTCGCTGCACAACAACAACAAGCAGGTGGTCATTACCTCGGACCAGCCGCCCAAGCTGCTCGCCGGGTTCGAGGACCGGATGAAATCACGCTTCGAGTGGGGCCTGCTGACGGACATCCAGCCGCCGGAACTGGAAACCCGTATCGCGATCCTCCGCAAGAAGGCCCTCAGTGAAGGCCTGTCTGCTCCGGACGACGCCCTCGAATACATCGCGTCCAAGATTTCCAGCAACATCCGCGAACTTGAAGGCGCCCTGATCAGGGTCACTGCCTTTGCAAGCCTCAACCGTCAGCCCGTGGACGTTGCCCTCGCCGAGATGGTGCTCAAGGACCTCATCACCGACGACGGCGCCCAGGAGATCACGTCCAGCCAGATCCTGCAGCAGACGGCCGAGTACTTCAAGCTCAGCATGGAAGAGCTTTGCAGCAAGTCCCGCACCAGGACGCTGGTCACCGCACGCCAGATCGCCATGTACCTCTGCCGGGAGCTGACCGACATGTCGCTTCCCAAGATCGGCCAGGAGCTTGGCGGCCGCGACCACACCACCGTGATTCACGCAGACCGCAAAATCCGGGAACTGATGGCCGAGCGCCGTGTGATCTACAACCAGGTGACCGAGCTGACCAACCGGATCAAGCAACAGCAACGGGATTCCTGACCAAGCATCGATACCTTATTAACAGGTGCATGTGGATAAGCCTGTGGATACTTAAGGGGACAACCGCGGTTAATGGGCTTAAAACCCTTAAGCCGCCTGTGGATCGCGAAAAACGCCAAAATTCTTATCCCCATCCACACCCTGTTTAAAACCTGCTCCACCCACAGTCCATGAACAGGGCTTAACCGCCGGATCGTACGGCGAGAGGCAGTTATCCACAGTTTCCACAGCAGTTATTAACACTACTAATCCCAAAAATTTGAAGTCCCTCAAACAACAAGATCGATCCGCCCGCACCGCTCGGAGGGGCCGCCGGCCCCAAGGGGCCAACGCCGCAAAGTGGGGATGGGTTAATCCCGGATCTTCCGGCTAAGCTGTCAGCAGCGCTCCCATCCTTGGGTTTCTGCGTGGTTCAGGCAGCACGGACCATGCAAGTTCAGGTGTGGGACAACTCCCTTGAGGAGCTTCCTGCGGGAAGTTTCGTCGAACACCAACGCAGCAGCAATGAAAGGCGGCACCCTTCCGTGAAGTTCAGAGTCGATCGGGACGTCCTGGCAGAAGCCGTCACCTGGACAGCCCGCTCGTTGTCTCCGCGGCCGCCTGTCCCCGTCCTTTCCGGCCTCCTCCTGAAGGCTGAAGCAGGCACGGTCAGCCTCTCGAGCTTTGACTACGAAACGTCAGCACGGCTGGAGATTGCCGCTGACATCCGGGACGAAGGAACCATCCTGGTTTCAGGCCGCCTCCTTGCTGACATCTGCCGCAGCCTTCCTTCCGCTCCCGTGGACGTCGAAACGGACGGCAATAAAGTCACCCTCACCTGCCGCCGCAGCAGCTTCCACCTGGCCACCATGCCGGAAGCGGAATACCCGCCGCTTCCCGCCCTGCCCACGGTGAGCGGAACAGTTCCCGGTGACTCGTTTGCCCAGGCTGTTTCCCAAGTGATCATTGCTGCGAGCAAAGACGACACCCTGCCCATCCTCACCGGTGTGCGGATGGAGATCGAGGACGACCTCATCACCCTTCTCGCCACTGACCGCTACCGGCTCGCCATGCGTGAAGTT
The DNA here is from genome assembly GCF_006680095.1 of Pseudarthrobacter sp. B4EP4b. Taxonomy (NCBI): domain Bacteria; kingdom Bacillati; phylum Actinomycetota; class Actinomycetes; order Micrococcales; family Micrococcaceae; genus Pseudarthrobacter; species Pseudarthrobacter sp. B4EP4b. The sequence continues at coordinate 52,346 of NZ_VHIJ01000043.1, forward strand.
CCGTGGAAGCCTGTCACTCCGGGCATCTCCACCAGTGCACTGGTCAAGGCAAAAACCCTCAACGAGGTTGCCAAGACCCTGGGCAACAGCGGAGACATCCAGCTTGCCCTCTCGGATGATGACAGCCGGCTGATCGGTTTCGAAAGCGGCGGCCGCACCACCACGTCCCTGCTGGTGGACGGCGACTACCCGAAGATCCGCTCCCTTTTCCCGGATTCCACGCCAATCCACGCCACCGTCCAGACCCAGGAACTCGTCGAAGCGGTACGCCGTGTCTCGCTGGTAGCAGAGCGCAACACCCCGGTCCGCCTCGCCTTTACCCAAGGCCTGCTGAACCTGGACGCCGGCACAGGCGAAGACGCACAGGCCTCCGAGGAACTGGAAGCGCAGCTTTCCGGCGACGACATCACAGTGGCCTTCAACCCGCACTACCTGGTGGAAGGCCTGAGCGTCATCGAAACCAAGTTCGTCCGGTTCTCGTTCACCACGGCACCGAAGCCGGCCATGATCACGGCCCAGGCGGACGCGGACGGCGAAGACCAGGATGACTACCGCTACCTCGTGATGCCGGTCCGCCTCCCCAACTAAGTAGCAGCAAGTGTCGTTTTGGCCGCCCAAAACGACACTTAGAGCTACCCAGTTGGGCAAGCCAGAGAATTTCCCACCCCCAGCGCAGAAAGAGATTCCACCATGCATATTGGACTGATTGGCCTTGGCAAAATGGGATTCAACATGCGCGAACGCCTGCGCAAGGGCGGCGTTGAGGTCACTGGCTATGACCGGAACCCGGACGTCACGGACGCCGGTTCCATTGATGAGCTCATCGCAGCAGTCCCCGCCCCAAGGCTCATCTGGGTGATGGTTCCTGCCGGTGACATCACGGACGCCGTCGTCAAGGAGCTCAGCGAAAAACTCACCGAGGGTGACCTGGTGATCGACGGCGGCAACTCCCGCTTCACGGAGGACCAGAAACACGGCGAACTCCTGGCGGCCAAGGGTATCCACTTCGCAGACTGTGGTGTGTCCGGCGGGGTGTGGGGGCTCCAGAACGGTTACGGCCTGATGGCAGGCGGTGACGCCGCCGACATTGAGCGCGCCCTTCCGGTCTTTGACGCCCTCCGCCCCGAAGGTGAACGCGCTGACAGTTTTGTCCACGTGGGCGGAATCGGTGCCGGCCATTACGCCAAGATGGTGCATAACGGCATTGAGTACGGCCTGATGCAGGCGTACGCCGAGGGGTACCAGCTCCTCGCATCCAAGGACATCATCAACGATCTGCCCGGCACCTTCCGCGCCTGGCAAAAGGGCACCGTGGTCCGGTCGTGGCTGCTGGACCTCCTGGTCAAAGCGCTGGACGAGGACCCGGGGCTGCAGAACATTGATGACTACGTCGAGGACTCGGGCGAGGGCAGGTGGACTGTGGAAGAGGCCATCGCCAACGCCATTCCCGCACCGGCCATCACGGCTGCCCTGTTCGCCCGCTTTGAATCCCGCGAGGACAGCTCCCCGGCCATGAAGATGGTGTCCGCCCTGCGCCACCAGTTCGGCGGGCACGCCACCCGTCCTGCCAAGTAGCAACCAGAGGGAACCTGGGAGGTTCCCGGAATTGCCGAAAACCGCGTGTACATAGAACACCTCTCGCTGACTGATTTCCGCAGTTACGCCCAGGTTGACCTTGCCCTGGGCCCGGGCGTCACCGTCCTGGTGGGCTACAACGGCATCGGCAAAACCAACCTGATGGAAGCCATCGGGTACCTGGCCACCCTCAGCTCCCACCGGGTCAGCTCCGACGGTCCGCTGCTGCGGTTCGGTACCGAGCGCGCGCTGGTCAGGGCCCGGCTGGTCCGCGGCGGGCAGACCACGGTTCTCGAACTGGAAATCAATGCCGGCCGGGCCAACCGCGGCCGGATCAACCGCAGCAATCCGGTCCGCGCCCGCGACCTGCTGGGCATTTGCCAGACGGTGCTCTTTGCGCCCGAGGACCTGGCCCTGGTGAAGGGTGATCCGTCCAACCGCCGCCGCTTCCTGGATGAACTCCTCGCCAGCCTGATTCCGCACCACGCGGCCACCCGCAGCGATTACGACCGCGTGCTCAAACAGCGCAACGCACTGCTGAAGTCCGCCCGGGCAGGCAAATTCACCCCGGTGCATGAAGCAACGCTGGATGTGTGGGACCAGCACATGGCCAAAGCCGGTGCCGAACTGCTGCACGCACGGCTCGAGCTCGTGGAGCGCCTCCGCCCGCACCTTGCCAAGGCATATGCCGGGCTCACGGACACCTCAAAGCCGGCCGACGCCATCTACCGTTCCACCCTCCAGAACCAGATGGACGACGACGGCGCCCCCGAGTTGCGCCCTGCCGGCAGCGGAGCCGGAGGTACGACACCGGAACCTGAGGACTTGCGCCAGCTCACCGTGGAACAGCTGACGGAGCGCTATGTGCGCGCCTTTGCCGACTCCCGCCGCAAGGAACTGGAGCGCGGCATTTCGCTGGTGGGTCCCCACCGCGACGAACTGGAACTGGTCCTGGGCCAGGCGCCCGCCAAAGGGTACGCATCCCACGGAGAAACATGGTCCATGTGCCTGGCGCTGCGCCTCGCGTCCTACTACGTGATGCTGGACGACGCCCGGACCGGTGGTTCCGCGCCCATCCTGATCCTCGACGACGTTTTTGCCGAGCTGGACGTGCAGCGCAGGCGTAAACTGGCCGCAATAGTCTCGGGTGCGGAACAGGTCCTGGTGACCGCCGCCGTCGACGCCGATATCCCGGAAGAGCTGTCCGGACGGCGGGTGAAGGTCATCGCGGGAGGTATCGATGAGTAGGGCCAAGGACGACGACGCCCGGCAGCCGGGCCGTGAGCCCGACAATATCGATGCGCCCCAGGCCGCCCTGAACAGAATGCGGGAAGCTGCGGCCGCCCGGGGCGAGATCCGCAGGACAGCAGTGCGTCCCGGATCCCAGAAGGCCAAGCGCGGTATCCGGGATACCCGCGGATTCAGCCAGTTCCATGCCACCGGCCGCGATCCGCTGGGACTGGGCAAAGTGGTTGGCCGTTTGGTGGCCGAACGCGGTTGGACCTCCCCGGTTGCCGTCGGCTCCGTGATGGCGGAATGGGCCACCCTGGTGGGGCCGGAAATCTCGGCGCACTGCACGCCCGAAAGCTTCACGGACACCACGTTGCATGTCAGGTGTGATTCAACGGCCTGGGCCACGCAGCTGCGGCTCCTCAGCATGAGCCTGCTCGAGAAATTCCGGGTGGAGCTGGGCGAGGGCGTGGTCACGAGCATCCAGGTTTTGGGGCCATCCGCGCCGAGCTGGCGCAAGGGTGGCCGGACCGTCAACGGCCGGGGACCGCGGGACACTTACGGATAGCCCGCCGTCGAACTCTTGAAAATCCTCTGATTGCCGTGTAGCGCCCTGGAAGGGCCGGAGGGTGTATAGGCACCCGCAGGCCGGAGTTTCGGAGCGCCCAAGGCGCGGTCTACGCCCTGCAGCAGGCATATCGCCCGCCATCCACGGTCTCCGGAATGCGGGAATCCGGCCTGTTACACGGTAGAATCGTTGTAGATAACTGGGCGCCGGTGAAACGTTGACTGAGTCCGTTCTCCGCATGGTTCCAGCACGCGGATATCGGATCCCACCATCAGCTAGTAGCCGGCGCCATAAGTTTGTGCCTGTTGGCGGACGGTTTTTCCATGCCTGGAAGAGCTTTTCGGCCGGCCATCATCGAGAACAGAGGAGTCGACAGCGCCTGTGGCTAACGACAATACAGATATTCTGGCAGTTGAATCCGCAGTCGAGGATGCCCGCACGCCTGACACTCCACGGGAGTATGGCGCCAGCGACATTACCGTGCTTGAAGGCCTGGAAGCTGTCCGGAAGCGTCCCGGCATGTACATCGGCTCCACCGGACCCCGCGGACTCCACCACCTGGTGTACGAAGTGGTGGACAACTCCGTTGATGAAGCCCTGGCCGGATACTGCACTCATATCGAGGTAGTGCTCCAGGCCGACGGCGGCGTGAAGGTTGTCGACGACGGCCGCGGCATCCCCGTGGACATGCACCCCACCGAACACAAGCCCACGGTGGAAGTTGTTATGACCATCCTGCACGCGGGTGGAAAGTTCGGCGGCGGCGGCTACGCCGTTTCCGGCGGCCTCCACGGCGTGGGTATCTCCGTTGTCAACGCACTGTCCAGCCGGGTGGACACAGAGGTCCGCCGCCAGGGCCATGTCTGGCGGATGTCCTTCGCCGACGGCGGCAAGCCCCAGGGCAGCCTGGTGCAGGGTGAGGAAACAGACCTCACCGGAACCACCCAGACGTTCTACCCGGACCCGGCGATCTTCGAGACCACCGAGTTCGATTTCGAGACCCTGCGCGCACGTTTCCAGCAGATGGCTTTCCTCAACAAGGGCCTGCGCATTACCCTGACCGACGAACGCACCCCCGCCGGCGACAGCGAGGCGGATGCCGACCTCGATCTGGACGGCGTAGTCACCGAAGGCGAAGTCAGCGCAGAGCACCGCACCGTGGTGTACCAGTACAACGAGGGCCTGCTGGACTACGTCAAGCACCTCAACTCGGGCAAGAAGGTGGACGTGGTCCACGAGGACGTCATCGCCTTCGAAACCGAGGACCAGGAGCGCAAGATCGCCCTGGAAATGGCAATGCAGTGGACCAACGCCTACTCCGAGAGCGTCCACACCTACGCCAACACCATCAACACGCACGAAGGCGGCACCCACGAAGAGGGTTTCCGCGCTGCCATGACCTCCCTGATCAACCGCTACGCGCGCGAGAAGGGCATCATCAAGGAAAAGGACGACAACCTCACCGGTGACGACATCCGTGAGGGCCTCACCGCCGTCATTTCCGTCAAACTCGCCGAGCCGCAGTTCGAGGGCCAGACCAAGACCAAGCTGGGCAACTCCGAGGTCAAGGGCTTCGTCCAGCGCGTTGTGACCGATGGGCTCGGCGACTGGCTGGAACGCAACCCCGGTCCCGCCCGCGACGTCATCCGCAAGGCGATCTCGGCAGCGCAGGCCCGCATGGCTGCACGCAAAGCCCGCGACAACGCCCGCCGCAAGAGCCCGCTGGAATCCTTCGGCATGCCGGGCAAGCTGTCCGACTGCTCCTCCAAGGATCCGGAGAGGTGCGAGGTCTACATCGTGGAGGGTGACTCGGCAGGCGGTTCCGCCAAGCGCGGCCGCAACCCCGAGACCCAGGCCATCCTTCCCCTCCGCGGCAAGATCCTGAACGTAGAGCGTGCCCGCCTGGACAAGGCCCTGGGCAACGCGGAGGTCCAGTCCATGATCACGGCTTTCGGCACGGGCATCGGTGAGGATTTTGACCTCTCCAAGCTCCGGTACCACAAGATCGTCCTGATGGCAGATGCTGATGTGGACGGCCAGCACATCACCACCCTGCTGATGACGCTGCTGTTCCGCTACATGCGCCCGCTGATCGAAAACGGCTACGTTTACCTGGCCCAGCCGCCGCTGTACCGGATCAAGTGGTCCAACGCTGCCCACGACTACGTGTACAGCGACAAGGAACGCGACGCCAAGCTCCTCGCCGGGCAGGCGGCAGGACGCCGCATCCCCAAGGACAACGGCATCCAGCGCTACAAGGGCCTCGGCGAAATGGACTACACCGAACTGTGGGACACCACCATGGATCCGGACAACCGCACGCTGCTGCAGGTCACCATGGATGACGCGTTGGCTGCGGACCAGATCTTCTCCGTCCTGATGGGCGAGGACGTGGAATCACGCCGTAACTTCATCCAGCAGAACGCCAAGGACGTCAGGTTCCTGGACATCTAGGGCTTCACCCGCATAGATATTCCAGAGCCGACATATACCTGAAACGGAAATAGAACATGAGCGACGAAACACCCGAGAACCCGGCCCCCGAAGCCGGGAACCCGGACACCGTTCTTGAAGGCGACGTGCTGGTTGACCGCGTGGAGCAGGTGGACCTGCAGACGGAAATGCAGCGGTCCTACCTGGACTACGCCATGGCCGTTATCGTGGGCCGTGCCCTTCCGGACGTCCGCGACGGACTCAAGCCCGTGCACCGCCGCGTGCTGTACGCGATGTTCGACGGCGGCTACCGCCCGGAGCGATCCTTCAACAAGTGTGCCCGCGTGGTGGGCGAGGTCATGGGCCAGTACCACCCCCACGGCGACACCGCGATCTATGACGCACTGGTCCGCCTCATCCAGGACTGGACCATGCGCTACCCCCTGGCCCTGGGCCAGGGCAACTTCGGTTCACCGGGTAACGACGGCGCGGCTGCACCCCGTTACACCGAAACCAAGATGGCCCCGCTGGCCATGGAAATGGTCCGCGACATCGACGAGGAAACTGTCGATTTCCAGGACAACTACGACGGCAAGAACCAGGAACCCACCATCCTGCCGGCCAGGTTCCCCAACCTGCTGGTGAATGGCTCCTCCGGCATCGCCGTCGGCATGGCCACCAACATCCCGCCGCACAACCTCCGTGAGGTGGCTGACGGGGTGCAGTGGTACCTGGCCAACCCGACTGCAAGCCGCGAGGAACTGCTCGAAGAACTCCTGCGCCGGGTCAAGGGACCCGATTTCCCCACCGGCGCCACCATCCTGGGCCACAAGGGCATCGAGGACGCCTACCGGACCGGCCGCGGCTCCGTCACCATGCGAGCCGTGGTGAACGTGGAGGAACTGCAGGGCCGCACGTGCCTGGTGGTCACCGAACTGCCGTACCAGGCCAACCCGGACAACCTGGCCATCAAGATCGCCGAACTGGTCAAGGACGGCAAGATCCAGGGCATCGCGGACCTCCGCGATGAAACCTCGGGCCGTACCGGCCAGCGGCTGGTCATCGTGCTCAAGCGCGACGCCGTGGCCAAGGTGGTGCTGAACAACCTCTACAAGCACACCGAACTGCAGAGCAACTTCTCCGCCAACATGCTGGCGATTGTGGACGGCGTGCCCCGCACCCTGAGCCTGGACGCCTTCATCCGGCACTGGGTCACGCACCAGATGGACGTCATCGCCCGCCGCACCAGGTACCGGCTGCGCAAGGCCGAAGAAGAAGCCCACATCCTGCGGGCGCTGCTGAAGGCGCTGGACGCGCTGGACGAGGTCATCGCCCTGATCCGCGCGTCCAACACCACCGAAGCAGCACGCGACGGCCTGATGGAACTGCTGGACATCGATGAACTGCAGGCCAGGGCCATCCTGGACATGCAGTTGCGGCGACTTGCAGCCCTGGAACGCCAGAAGATCCAGGACCGGCACTCAGAGCTCGAAGCCCTCATTGCCGAATACAACGAGATCCTCGCCTCCGAGCAGCGCCAGCGCGAAATCATCAGCACTGAGCTTGGCGAGATCGTGGATAAGCACGGTGATGACCGCCGCACGAAGATCCTGATGGGCTTCGACGGCGACATGTCCATGGAGGACCTCATCCCCGAAGAGGAGATGGTGGTCACCATCACCCGCGGCGGCTACGTCAAGCGGACCCGGAGCGACAACTACCGTTCGCAGCAGCGCGGCGGCAAGGGCATCAAGGGTGCCCAGCTGCGCGGCGATGACGTGGTGGAGCACTTCTTTGTCACCACCACCCACCACTGGCTCCTCTTCTTCACCAACCTCGGCCGGGTGTACCGCGCCAAGGCCTACGAGCTGATGGAAGCCGGCCGCGACGCCAAGGGCCAGCACGTTGCCAACCTGATGGCGTTCCAGCCGGACGAGCACATCGCCCAGGTGCTGGACCTGAAGGACTACCAGCAGGCTCCGTACCTGGTCCTCGCCACCAAGCGCGGACTGGTGAAGAAGACGCGGCTGGAGGACTACGACACCAACCGCTCCGCCGGCGTGATCGCCATCAACCTCCGCGACGGCGACGAACTGGTGTCCGCGCAGCTGGTCTCCGAAACCGACGATCTGCTTCTGGTGTCCCGGAAGGGGCAGTCCATCCGCTTCACGGCCACTGAGGATGCACTCCGCCCCATGGGCCGGGCAACCTCCGGCGTCACGGGCATGAAGTTCCGCGAGGACGATGAACTGCTCGCCGCCAACGTAGTGACCGACGGCTCGTTCGTGTTCATCGTGACTGAGGGCGGCTACGCCAAGCGCACTGCGGTGGAGGAATACCGGCTCCAGGGCCGCGGCGGGCTGGGCATCAAGGTTGCCAAGCTTGCCGAAGAACGCGGTGACCTGGTGGGCGCACTTATTGTCCAGGAAGAGGACGAGGTGCTGGTGGTGATGGAAGGCGGCAAGGTGGTCCGTTCATCGGTGGCCGGTGTCCCTGCCAAGGGCCGCGACACGATGGGCGTTATCTTCGCCAAGCCGGACAAAAACGACCGGATCATCGAGGTGGCGCGCAACAGCGAACGCGGCCTTGAGGGCGAGGAATCGCTGGCCGATGACGTAACGTTGGCTGAAGATGGCGGTTCCCCGGAGGAAGCCGCAGAGTCAGCACTGGCAGAAGAATCACCGGCCGTTGAGTCAGAGGACGCCTCGGGCGACGCTGAGCCGAACGAAGACAACACGGAGGTAACGAGTGAGTAATCCCGACTCATTTCCCAGGCCGAACACTTCAGCTTCCGAGGGAAACCGGCCCTCGGCCGCACCCCGGGTTAACGCTCCTGTTCGTCCGCAGCAGCGTCCTGCCGCCCCCGCGGCAGCCCCAGGGCAGCGCCCTGCGGTCCCCGGCCAGCGTCCCCTCCAGGGTGAACGGCCGACGCCGGGACAGGCCGCGCCGCGCACGGCTGCGGGAGCGTCTGTCCCCGGCCAGCGTCCGGCGCAGGGCCCGCAGCAGGGCCAGCGGCCTGCCCAGGGCGGTCCGGGGCTGGTAAAGCCGGCGCCCAAGGCCAAGGTCAGGCGCGCGCGGCTGCTGGTCAGCAAAGTCGACCCGTGGTCCGTCCTGAAGATGGCCTTCCTGCTGTCCGTGGCGTTGGGAATCGTCACGGTGGTGGCTGCGATCGTCCTGTGGACCGTCCTGGACCTCACCGGCATCTTTGACCAGGTAGACAGCCTGCTTGGTACGCTCGCCGGCTCAGAGGGCGGCGGCTTCGAACTGAAGAAGGTTGCATCGCTTGGGCAGGTGGCCTCGTTCGCCACCATCATTGCCGTGGTGAATGTTGTCCTGCTGACCGCGCTCTCCATGCTTTCGGCTGTCCTGTACAACATTGCCGCCACCTTGGTGGGCGGCATCGGCGTTACCCTCACCGACGATTAGGCCCTTGCTTTCACCGGGCAAATTGCGGTGAAAGCGCCCGATTTGAGATCGGGCCGGGATGTGCTGTAAAGTCATGTCTCGGCCCGATGAGGTATCGGGGCGTATAGCTCAGGCGGTTAGAGCGCTTCGCTGATAACGAAGAGGTCCCAGGTTCAAGTCCTGGTACGCCCACGGAACCTGTGCAGGTTCAAGTGGAGGTTTGGTACGCAGTACTGCGGCCGGACCGGAACGGGGAGCATGTGAAGAAGTTGCTTGTACTGGCAGCCGCAATCGCAGGCTTCCTGGTCTACCGGAAAGCACAGGAATCCGAAGCCCGGAAAACAGTCTGGAGCGAGTCGACCGATTCGGTTGACTAGGCCGGACGCCTGGTCTTGGAGCTGGTCAGCAGCCCCAAGGTTCTAGGGTATGATGGACGGGTTGCTTCTTATGGGGGCATGGCGCAATTGGTAGCGCACCTGCTTTGCAAGCAGGGGGTTCGGGGTTCGAGTCCCCGTGCCTCCACCATAAGGAAGTCCCGGTTCAGCGGAAACGCTGGCCGGGACTTTTGTTTTTCTCCGGCACACGTAGGGGTGGATGGTGGCCTTCTTTATTGCAGCCCTTGGTGTGCTGGGTGTCGCCTCCTCGGGCCCGCTGATAGCAGCCACCCTGGGGGCCACCAGCGTCAGTGCCCTGGCCATAGCCTTCTGGCGCAATGCCATCGGTGCCGCCGTCATGGCAACCCCTACGCTCATCCGTCAACCGGCCCAGTTCGGCAGGGTGACCAGGGGGGAATTCCGCTGGTCGCTGCTCGCCGCCGTCGCCCTTGCCCTGCACTTTGCCTGCTTCATTACGTCGCTGCAGCTGACCTCCGTTGCGGCAGCCACGGCGCTGGTGTGCCTGCAGTCCGCGTGGATCGCTGTCTTCCAGCTCTTCAGGGGAACCAGGCACCGGTGGCAGGTGCTGGCCGGGCTGGGCATCGCCTTTGGCGGAGTGGTGGCGATTACGGGCTTTGATATGGGATCTTCTCCGGACGCCCTCCTGGGAGACCTGCTGGCCGTGGCGGGCGGTGCCCTGGCCGGGCTGTACACCCTGGCGGGAGGCAAGGCCCGGCAGAGTATGACCACCGGGACCTACACAACACTTTGCTACGGGATGTGTGCTGTCCTGGTGGCGGTCATGGCACTGCTGGGCGGACAGCCCCTGGCGGGCTTTGAGGCGGCCGGCTGGCTGGGCATCCTGGCGATCACCGTCTGCGCCCAGCTCGTGGGCCATACCGCGTTCAACCACCTGCTCGCCACGATGAGTCCGCTGCTGGTGTCGATGATCATTCTGCTGGAAATCCCCGGTGCGGCCCTCCTGGCCGCCTTGTTCCTCCAGGAGAAACTCCCCGCCGGTACCTATGCGGGATTGGGACTGATCCTGGTGGGACTCGCCGTTGTGGTCCTGGGCCAAAAGCCCGGAAGGGCGGGAAGATGGGGACGCGGAGCAGGAAAGCGGGACCAGGACGGACCACCGGACCGGCCGCTGGCCGAACTGGGGACGGACTGACCCGTTAGGCCGGCGTTTCCCGCCGAACCCTACTGGCCGCCGCGGCGGGCAGGCTGGGCTGTATTAACGGTGTGGATGGCCCGCAGGAGCTTGGCCGGGAAGTACACCGAGAAGAAGACCACCATGGGTGCCTTCAGGGCCATCTTCTTAACGTTGTGAGCCTTGTACGTGCGGTCAAAGCGGGTGACGTAATAGCGGTAGTCGCGGGGTGAATCCTCCAGGCGGCGCGCGGACATACCGGACACCATCTGGGGGCAGTAGTTGATCTTCAGCTCGTGGTCTGCCAGGTGCAGGGACAGATCGATGTCCTCATGCATCTCGTCCTTCTCGTCACGGCACGTCTCTGAGCGGATGATCTGCCAGGCGGAAGAACGCAGGGCCATGTTGGAGCCGAACAGGAAGTGGTACTGGTGCTTGGCAAGCTTCAGCATGAGCTGGCGCATCTTGTCGTCGGCTTTGAGGCCGAAGCGGCGCATGGGCATGTCGTAGTAGACCACGGGGCCGGTGGCGGCCTGGACTGACGGATCGTCGAACGCGCGCTGCACCTGCTCCACCCAGTCCGGCTCTACTACGGAGTCAGCGTCAATGCGGCCCAAAATGTCGCCGGTAGCGTTGTCCAGGCCGAAGTTGCGGGTGGGTATGAGTCCCTGCTCCTTGTCCTGGCTGAGCAGGATGATGGGGCTTTCCGGATACTCAAGCTGCATCTGGCGGACGATGTCAGCGGTCCGGTCCTTGGAGAGGTTGTCCACCACGATGATTTCGTGGGCGGGCACCGACTGGTAGATGGCAGCTATGAGGCACTGCCGGATGACGCTCTCCTCGTTGTATGCCGGGATGACAATGGACACGCGGGGCTGGTCTGCTGCGTCGTGCAAGGCATCCTCAGAGGATTGATCGGCTGACATCAGTCCAAATCTAGCACCGATCAGTGGCCCGCCCCCGGAGCGCGATGGAAGGTGGACATGAATAAAGGGCCCCGCCCCAGTGAACTTGTCACCGGGGCGGAGCCCTTAGGCACAGCGCAGCAGTACTAGGACTGCGTGGCATCCTTGTCGGCGGTGGACTTGCCGTTGCCGATGTTGGAGGCGATGTTCTGCGTGGCAGTCTTCGCGTCCGTGACGATCGGCGCCGTGGCGCCCGGAATATCCTCGGCCACGTGCTTGGCTTTGTCCGCGGCGTCATCGGCGGTTTCATCGGGTGCCGCAGCCGCACCCGCGGTGGTGTCAGCCACGGTGCCGCTGGTGGCCTCGGGAACGTCGTTCACCGTGGTGGCCGGGACGGGTGCAGGAGTGGGCGTGACCGGGGACGGCGTCTTCCACGGATCCTCAACCGGCTTGGAGGCTTTCCAGGCTGCCACGCCGGCGGCAACGGCCGCCGCGATGACACCGAAGACCAGCCAGCCGCGCTTCTTGGGCTTCTGCGGCTCTGCCAGCTGGATGCCTACGGTGCGGCCGGCCTCCGTTGCGGCTGCCTTCAGCTGGGTACCGGTGGCCTGGGCCTGCTCCTGGAGGGCGTGGATGATTCCAACGTCGCCCAGCTTCTGGGCGACGGCGTCAACGTGGGCCGGTGTGTTCTCGAGCGTGCGGTGCACAACCTCGGATGCCTGGCCGATCTGGTCCGACAGGCGGGGAAGGTATTCAACAACCACCCGGTCACGGGCGTTGAGGATGACCGGGGTGGCCTTGTCCAGGGCCTCATGCAGCCGGGGAGACGCGCCCTCCACGGCATCGTTGATGCGCGGGGCCAAATTCGCCAGGCCATCCTGGAGGCGCGGTGTCACTGTTGCAACGCCGTCGGCCAGGTTGTGCGCCGCGCTCTTCAGGCCTTCCTGGATCTTGGGAGAAGCAGTATCCAGGCTGTGCTGGAGACGGGGAACAGCCCAGTCAACAGCTGCTTCCACGCGGGGGGCTGCCCAATCCCGGGCATTCTCTACGGCGCTGGTGACTGACTGCTCAAGGTCACGGGCAATACGATCCGATTTCTTCACAACTACCTCCCGATTAATGTGACGGTCTGTGGTTAGCCTACGTGGCTTGATGTTCACCGGCTATTCTCATCCCGGATTTTAGGCGGATTTCACCGAGCGCGGAACTGTCCCCTCAGCCCTCGCCACCCGATTGGGCCGTGAAAGAATGGGCCTATGACTGCCATCGCAACCGCAAAAGCAACCATCCACACAAGCCTCGGCGACATCGTCGTGAACCTCTTCGGCAACCACGCGCCCAAGACGGTCAAGAACTTTATTGGCCTCGCCACCGGCGAGCAGGCTTGGACCCACCCGGAAACGGGCGAGGACAAGACGGGTACGCCGCTGTACAACGGCACCATCTTCCACCGCATCATCAAGGACTTCATGATCCAGGCCGGCGACCCGCTGGGCCGCGGCGTGGGCGGACCGGGCTACCAGTTCGACGACGAGATCCACCCCGAACTCAGCTTCAACCAGCCGTACAAGCTGGCCATGGCCAACGCCGGCATCCGCATGGGCAAGGGCACCAACGGCTCACAGTTCTTCATCACCACCATCCCCACCGACTGGCTGCAGGGCAAGCACAGCATCTTCGGCGAAGTGGCGGACGACGAATCCAAGAAGGTCGTTGACGCCATCGAGGGTGTCCGCACCGGCATGGGTGACCGCCCGGTAGAGGACGTCACCATCAACAGCATCGACATCGAACAGCTGTAATCCCCTTCCATGAGTTACGGAATTCCGTCGGCTGAGCCGTCCGCGCAGGTTCCGGTGTGCCCCCGGCACCCGGACCGGCCATCCTATGTGCGCTGCCAGCGGTGCGGACGCCCCGCATGCCCGGACTGCCAGCGGGCGGCCGCCGTCGGATTCCAATGCGTTGACTGCGTCAACGAAACACGGCGTACGACGCCGGAGGTACGGACCGTCTACGGCGGCGCCGCAGTGGCCGGCAAACCATTGGTAACGTACGCCATCATCGCCGTGTGCGTGGTGATGTATGCGCTGCAGTTGTTGGTGCCCAACCAAGCGGTATTACAGAGTCTGGCCTACGCCAATATCTTTGCAGAACCACGGTGGGGGCAGTTTGAGCCCTGGCGGATGTTCACGGCGGCGTTCCTGCACTCCCAGGGCTCCTACCTCCACATCATCTTGAACATGTATACGCTGTGGATTTTCGGCCAGGCCCTTGAGCCTTTGCTGGGCCGCGTGCGCTTCCTGGCACTGTACGTGGTCTCTGCCATCGGCGGCTCTGTTGGCTACCTCATGCTCACGTCGCTCTACGTGCCGGGTCAGCAACCAGGAGCAGTGGTCGGTGCTTCCGGTGCCATCTTCGGCCTCTTCGGCGCCATGCTGCTGGTGCAGCGGCACCGGGGCGGGGACACCCGCCAGCTCTGGGTGCTGATCGCCATCAACGGTGTGATCGGTTTCCTGATCCCCCAGATCGCCTGGCAGGCGCACCTCGGCGGGCTGGTTACCGGCGCGCTGTGCGCGGCCGTCCTCGCCTACACCCCCCGCGGACCCAGGCAGGGCCTGATCCAGGCAGCGGGGCTGGCAGCCTTCCTGGCGCTGCTGATTGCCGCCAGCTGGATACGCATCTCACTGTAGGTCCCGCAGCCACCGCAGCTTCCACTCCCTCAAGAGAAGGCCCCGCCATCCACACGGATGCCGGGGCCTTCTTTATCCACAGCCTTTATCCACAGTGTTGGTAACTTACACGCCTGTAGTTCTGATCGGAAAAGCACGTTTCCCGCCAGCAGGCAGGAGTTTTCCCGGATATCCCCTTCCTTCATCCACATCTGTGGATAACTCTTGGGGATAGGGCTGTGCTTAAGTGGACAAATCGGGTCAATACCGCCGGTCTGTGGAAAAAACCGCTGGAAACCTTGGCTTCGCACCCTCGGAAGCCCTTCGTCGCGGAACTTTCAACAGGCTTGTGCACAGTGTTAATAACTGACAGTCATGTAGTTCCTTCTGGAAGAACACCCGCGCAGCAGTGCCAAACGGCCCGCGGCGTCGAAATTTCCCCATGCATTTCCACAGCTGTGGATAAGTTGTGGGTATCGCGGTGTTGGTAAGTGGAAAAGATCAACAGGCCAGGTGTGTAAAGCTGGTGGCAACGGACTCACGCCCGCTCCTTTGGGCTGGGCTGTCCACCTGCCAGTTTTCCCCACCGTTGTGTTCGTCCAGGAGAAACCATTGAGCGCCACCACCCAGCACATCTATCTCGACAAGCAGCATCCAACCCTGTGGCGTGCCCTCAACGGGCTCGGACTCAAGGTGCGGGAGGCCGCGGAGGCGGCCGGGCTGGACGAAACCACCGTGGAGCTCCTTCGGGTGCGGGTCTCACAGCTCAACGGTTGTGCCTACTGCCTGGACCTGCACGTCAGGGAAGCCATGGAGGCCGGGGAAACCGCGCAGCGCCTGGCTGTGCTGCCGGCATGGCGCGAGACGGCTCTCTTTACGGAGAAAGAGCGGGCGGCACTCGCATTGGCAGAGAGCATTACGGAGCTGCCGGGCCATAGTGTGCAGGGGCACGAGGAAGCCTACGCCCGGGAGCACCTTTCGGAGGAGGAATTTTCCGCGGTGAGCTGGCTGGCCATTGCCATGAATGCTTTCAACCGGGTCTCTATCACCAGCCACCATCCGGTCGCCCGGGACCGGTAGAGAGCAGGTTCCCCGGGTGAAGCTCGATTATGCGTGCACTGCCCCGGTTTATCCACAGGTCTTCCACACTGTTAATAACTGCATGCGGATGGCCGGTTTGACGCTTTTGGTGCGTCATGGCTCCCCAGTACGGCTTCGGTGCGGTGGCAGTGGAAAGTTTTCAACAGTGTGGATAACTTTCCCAACAGTTGGGGAAAACTTAGAAGGCTAGACCCCTGGAGCGGCCCAGATTCCCGAGGATCCACGGCGGTGGCTGTCCAGCAGGTGGGTGTCCACCATGCCAATGGCTTCCATCAGGGCGAACATAGTGGTGGGTCCCACGAAGGAGAATCCCCTTTTCCGCAGCGCCTTGGACAGCGCCACCGACTCCGGGGACTGCGTGGGAATGTCAGCGTGGAAGGCCGGGCTGGGCGTCTGCGCGGGCTTGAACTGCCACACGAAGTCCACCAGGCCACCGTCCTGCCGCAGGGCGAGGGTGGCCTTGGCGTTGCTGATGGCGGACCGGATCTTCAGCCGGTTCCGCACAATGCCCGGGTCCTGCATCAGGCGCTCCACGTCGGCCTCGGTAAACGAGGCAACGGCGTCGGGGTTGAAGGCGGCGAATGCCTCGCGGAATGCGGGGCGCTTGCGGAGGATGGTTGCCCAGGACAGCCCGGCTTGGAAGCCCTCAAGGCAGATGCGCTCGTAGAGTCCCTGTTCGTCGGTGACCGGCAGGCCCCACTCGGTGTCGTAGTACTCGCGCAGGAGGGGGTCCGTGGAAGCCCACAGGGGACGCGCGAGCCCGTCCTCGCCCAGCACCGCGCCGCTGTCAGGCGCCATGGATGCCACCGGCTATGAACGCCACCGCGTGGTCATCAGGAACCCTACGATGGCGATGCCGAAGCCGGCCACGATGTTCCATGATGCCCACGCCTGGACTGGAAGCCGGCCTTCGCTGATGTAGAAAGTGATGATCCAGAGGAGGCCAATGATCATCAGGCCGAACATGACCGGCTTGAACCAGACAGGGTTGGGCTTGTAGGTCTGGGACGACGCCTGCGCGGTGGTGCTGGCGGTCTTCTTGCGAGGCTTTGACTCGGGCACTGGCTCTCCTTGGCGGGCTGAGACAAGCTCGGCGTTCCGGGCTTGATATCCTGCAAGAAGGAAGTTGCCAGCGGTCTGCGCGATCTTGGTCAAATCTGGATTCTTACTAGCAGCCAATTCTAGTCGTAGTTCATGGGGCACCAGTGCCCGCCGCAACCGCCCCGAGGAGAATGCGTGGTACTGCAGGAGAAGGCGAGGCCCGCCGCTGCGCCGCGTGCCGGCGTCGTATTTCTGCGCGGAACCATCCAGGTCCTGGGTGAGCTGCTCATCACCGCCGGGGTGGTCCTGCTGTTGTTTGTCGCCTGGCAGCTGTGGTGGACCAACGTTGAATCGGATGCCAAGCAGAGCGCAGCGATCAAGGAGTTCGCCCAGGATCTGGGCACCCCCGAACCTGCCGCTCCGGAAGCCCCCGCCGCTCCGGCCCCCCCCGAACAATTCGGCCCACCCGCCGAGGGCCAGTCTCTTAA
>NZ_VHIJ01000044.1:0-59496 GCF_006680095.1 Pseudarthrobacter sp. B4EP4b
GGGCGGGACCGGCTGGGCGGGTTGGGAGTGGAACCTGAGCATCGCGACGTCGGGGCAGACGCCGGTGGCGTCCGCCTCACCGGCGTGGTGAGCCAGTCCGGCGTCCTCAACCTGGCAGAGGCCGAAAGGCTCAACCTCAGCAACGGTGCGGTGGCCAACCTGCTGGGCGGTCCGTCGTCGGAATATCCCGGCCGTCACCGGTATGCGGACCCGGTGGCAGCGCTCCCACTGGGCGTTCCGGTCTATGCCGTCCACGCCACGGAGGACGAGGACGTGCCGCTGGCTATGTCCGTAACGTACGCGGAGGCCAGCCTTAACGGACAGGTGCCGGCGCAGCTGGTCACGGTGCCCGGGGACCACTTCGCACTCATCGATCCGGCCGAACCGGCATACCAAAAATGCCGAGAGCTGGTCCGGGAATTGCTGGGATGACCTGGAGCGCTAAGCCCGCACCCGAGCCGTTGATTCCCTGAATACCAACTCCATTGGCGCCAGGGACAACGCCTCAGTGGCGGGCTGCTGCCCCCGGATCCGGGCGATGAGTTCGGACATGCTCCGGGCTCCAAGCGCCTCCAGGTCCATGTGCACGCTGGACAGGGTGGGGATCAGGAACGAAGACTCGGCCATGTCATCCCAGCCGAAGACGCTCACATCATCCGGCACCGCAAGGCCATGTTCATGCAGTGCCCGGATGACGCCGATGGCCATCTGGTCGTTGGCAGCAAAAACCGCGGTGACGTCCTTGACGGCCGAGATCTTCCGCCCCGCAGCGTAACCGGAGGCCGGAGACCAGTCGCCCACTGCAACCCCCATGGATACCAGGCCAAGCTCGGCCACTGTTTCCTCGTAGACAGCCCGCCGGTTCCGCGCCGACGGCCAGGCTGTTGGCCCGGCGACGTGGAAGAAGTTCCGGTGTCCCAGCGAGGCAAGGTGCTCAACAATTTTTCGTGCCGCAGCGCCGTCCGCCAGGCTGCCCCGCGCACGCATCTTGTTGTCGTACTCGCCGGCCACCACCATGGGAACAGCCGCGGACTGCCGGGCGGCCGGGCTCCCCTTGGGCCTGGGGACGAAGGACAGGATGCCGGCGATGTCCTCGCCGCCCAGCAGGGTTTCCAGCTGGTGCGCGCGGGCTTCGGCGGTTCCCTCAATGGCCACAACGTCCACGCGGTATCCGGCCGAATGGGCGGCCGCGGCGGCTCCATTGAGCATCCGGGCGGGGAAATACAGCGAAGCTTCGGGAACTACCACTACCACCCGGTAATGCTCCCGGGACCGCAATGAGCGGGCTGCCAGGTTGGGTGTGTAGTGAAGCTCGGCGAGGGCCTTTTCCACGCGCTCCAGGGTTGCCGGCTTGAGCCCGCCAGGGGCTTTGAAGTACCGGGACACGGTTTGGTGGGACACGCCGGCAAGCGCGGCCACATCGTAGATGGTTGGCGCTTTTGCCTTGCCCTGTGTCATGGCTTCCTGTGCCACTGCTTCCTGCGCCATGTCCGGTGGTGTCCCTTCACCTGCTGCCGTTGCTGTCCCATTTTTGCAGCATTCCGCACATCCCCAGGACGCGCTCCCCGCTCGAAGGCGCGCTCCGGGTGACGGCGGCATCCTTGAAATGGCTGTACCTGCCTTCCGCAAGGTCCGCAAGCCACCCTTCCGTGCGGGCAGCCTCGGGTGCGATGGTCTCCTTCCACAGCTCCTGCCAGTCAGGTACCCGCGCCTGCACCAGGCGGACGGCGTCACGGTGGAACCGCTCGACGGCACCGACGTCACCCGCCTGCGCGGCCTCCTTCAGCCGCAGGTAGCCGGCCAGCGCTGCGTCCCTCCGGGTGCGCGCCGCAGCAGGCAGCGAGGACGACGGCGAGGCGGGGCCGGCGTCGAGCGTTGCAGCCTGGGCATACCGCTTCGCGTCCGCAACGACCTCCGGCTCGAAAGTGAGGACGGCGTCGCCGGCCTCCGGCAGTCCGCCATTTTGCATAATGGCCAGGATCTCCAGGTTGTCCTCGTTGACCAGCCGGTGGATGGTGCCCGGGCTGAACCAGAGCAGGTCATCGGGGGCCAGATCATAGGATTCGTATCCTGAGGCGCGGATCGTTTCCACGCGTCCGGACCCGGACAGCACCAGGTACGCCTCCGTGGACGCGGTATGCATGTGGGGAGAGCCGCCGCACACCCCGTCACTGGCTTCCCAGCTGTAAACGCTCAGGCGCGTCAGGCCCACGCTGCCGGGGAAGGGGAGTGCCTGGGTCTTCATGCCCTGGTCCGGTCCGCCGCGGCTTTCCGCTGGAGGGTTTCCCCGGCCAGGGTGGCGAGATGGTCCAGCCGCTCCTGGTCCGGGTCGCCGTCCGCGATCACCACGGCATACCGGTTGACCATTGTTTCGCCGGCGGCGAAGGTGACCTCAGTGCTGAAGAACGGGGCAGGACCAAAGCAGGCAAAGGGCTCGGACCGGGCAAACCATTCCGGCGGGTGTTGGGCGTTGGTGGTGGCGTCAGCGATCAGCATTGTGGAAAACCGGCAGGTGTCATCGTGCTGGCCCACGAATGCCAGCCAGGGGCCGCGGGTCCCGCGCAGCGCTTCGCCGCTGGCTCCGCCCGGGCCAACGATGCGGCCGCCGGTAAATTCGCGCGGGCCCCGCCAGAACAGTCCGCCGTACCCGGCGTTCTCCCGCCCTTCGGTGGTGGGCGAGCCGATGTGGATGTCGCCGCCGGAGACGTTCGTCATCTCCGTTTCGAAGACAAGGGTCCAGGCGGCGTCAGGGCCCGGGGTAATCCGGATGGTGCGGGTTTCGTCCACCACGTGCTTGCCGGCCTGCGTCCACCAGCCCAGCGTGTGGCTAAAACGGAACGCGCCGCCGTCGAGCCCTGCTTCGATTACGCGCCCGTGGCGCATGCTTCCGTTGTTGGGCAGCCACGTGTAATCCTTGCCGCGGCGGTAGCTGGGCCCGCCCCAGAAGTTGTCATCGCCGAAGTGGGGCAGGGACCAGGCAATGCCCTTGTGCCAGACGTGGTCCCACGGGCGGTACGCGGTGACCGTTTCGCCCGCCGTGGTGCGCAGCGGGTGGAAGAAGGGGCGCGGCGACTCGCGCTGTTCGTCCGTGGCATCGTACGTGTAGGTGGCGATCTCCACGTCACCGAGCGATACGGTCAGGGACTGGTTGTCGTCGCGCCAGCTGAGTGCGGCTTCGGTACTCATGCTTCGAGTGCTTCCTCTTGTTTCCAGGGTTCCAGGTGTCCGTCCATGCGGGTGAAAAAGGGGCTCGACTCGTCAATCTGGCCGCGCGAAACAGTGGTCCCGCTGACGCTCGACGCGTAGATAGCGGCCGCGAGTTCCATGGTGGCATAGGCGTCTGAGATGGAGACAGCAGCCGGTTCCCCGGCCTGCAGGCTCCGGATGATCGCCGCGTACTGCGCGGGGTGTCCGCTGGGGTGGTCCGCCCCCTCGTTCCAGAGGCCGACGACGGCATCCTGGCCGGGTGCCGGGGTCACCTTCCAATGGTGGTCGCTGTAGCCGTAGAGGTGTTCGAGCTCCACCGTTGCCTTCTCGTAGTCCAGCCGAAGGTAGGAGGTTTCGCGGGGGGAGATGACGGAGTTGACGACAGTGGCGATCGCCCCGGATTCGAAGCGGACCACCGCAGCTGAGGCATCCTCCGTATCTGTTGTGCGGGCCAGCTTGCCCGCGAAGGCCGTCACTTCGGACCATGGACCCCACAGGTGCAGGAGCAGGTCGAACTGGTGGATGCCGTGGCCCATGGTGGGCCCACCGCCCTCCACATCCCAGAGCCCGCGCCAGGGAACATCGAAGTATGGCTGGTCGCGGAACCAGAGGGTGTTGCAAGTGCCCACCAGCTGCCTACCCAGGGCTCCGGATTGCTGGAGTGCGAGCAGCCGCTGCGCGCCCGAGCCGAAGCGGTGCTGGAAGATGCAGCTCAGGGAGCCTGCGGACGCCTGCTCCGCGGCTTCCAGCTGCCGCATCTGGTTCAGGGACAAGGCCGGCGGCTTCTCGATCACGGCATGCAGACCGAAGGACAGCGCTTCCAGTGCCAGCGGAAAGTGGCTGGAGGGGGGAGTGCAGATGGCTGCGAGATCCAGCGCACCGCCGTCGAGCGCTTCTGCCAGGCTTGCCGCGGTCCGGGCGACGCCCCACTTGCCGGCAAAAGACTCCGAACGCGCGGGGTCCACGTCGATCGCTGCCGCGAGTTCGACGCCGGGTTGCTGCTTGAGTGCCTCGGCGTGGGCATTGGCGATGCCGCCGGTGCCGATGACAGCGACGCGAAGGGGGGTACCGGCGTCGTGATTCCTGGGGTGGGTCATATCTACTTCCGGAGTGAGGAGGACAGTTCGTCGATGAAGGGCCGGGCCGCCCTTTCGGGGGTGGTGCGTTCGAAAAGGATGTCCGAGGTGTAGCGGCTGAGGATGTCGGTGATGGTGCTGCCGCCGGCAGGCGTGATGGGCGGGGCGGGCCTGACCTCGTCGGCGATGGCGTTGGTGAACTCGATCGCGGCCTTGTCCGTGGCGTTCAGCTTGGCGGCGATGGCTTCGCGGACTTTTGCGTTGGCGGGTATGCCGCGTTCAGTGAGCATGATGTCGGCCGCGGTCTGGCTGTTGGTGAGGTAGTTCAGGAATTTCTCCGCCGCCTTCTGGTGTTTGGTGCGGGATGAGACGGACCAGAACATGGATGGCTTGTAATAGGCCCCGCGTTCTGCGGCGCTGGACTCGCCGGGCAGGCGCAGCAGCTTCAGCTCCTGCCCGCTGGCGCCCGAGTAGGCCGTGAGCTGGGTGCTGAACACACCGGAGAAGCCCATCTCGTTTTTGGCCAGGGGTGTCTGGTTCAGCGAAGCGGTGGCACTTTCGATGATGGCCGATGGCTTGGCGCCGGCGCCGGATGTGGACAGGTCCCGGACGTTCTGCCAGAACGAGACGAGCGTTTCAGGCTTGATCACCACGTTGCCCGCGTCATCGTAAAGCCGGTCGCCGTGCTGGCGCGCCCAGATATAGAGGTCCTGATCCCCGTACTGCACACCCACGCCGGTGCCTGCCCCGCTCCGGCTGATCTGCTGGCCGATTTCCCGGTAGTCCTCCCACGTCCACGTGGTGTCATCCGGCAGCGCCACCCCGGCTTTGGCCAGGACACTTGGGTTGGCAGCGATGCAGAACGTGGCGATGCCGGTGACCAGGCCAACTAGTTCCCCGTCCACCTCCCCGCTCTTGAGGGTGTCCGGGTCGATGCCGGAGGTGTCCAGGCCGGCTAGTTTTTTGATGTCCAGCAGGGCGCCGCGGTCGCCGTATTCCCGGACGTACTTCTCGTCCATCTGGATGATGTCCGGCGCGTCGTTGGCTGCCACCTGCGTTGCGAGCTTGTCCCAGTAGCCGGTCCAGTCGCTGTATTCACCCACCACAGTGATGTTGGGGTTCTCCGCCTCGAAGGCGTCGATGACTTTCTGGGTGGCTTTCTGGCGGGCATCACCGCCCCACCAGGTAAAGCGGATGGTGACGGGGCCGGACTCCTCGGCAGCGGGGGTGCCGCCGGCCGCGCAGCCGGACAGGGTCAAGGCAGACGCGGCAGCGGCGGCGGAGAGCAACAGGTAAGTCCGGCGGGTTGGTTGGTGGTTCACAGGCAGACCTTTCTTGCCGGAAGGACGGGCCACTGCGGCGTGGAGTTCTTCCCGGATTCCGAAGATGGTGCATGACATTGGGGAGGATGGGTTCCTCAGCACAAGATGTCCGATCGCCGGCCGGCCAGGAAAGTGATCGGTAACACCAGTATTAGTTATCGATCACTTTTCTGTCAACGCTTTAGCGGACTGGTTTTACGGAGCGGGGAAAAGCCGGGTCCCTGCCGTCGCTGCCCATGGCAAGGGGCTCTGCTGCCAAGGACGCTGAAGAACTGACGCGCGCCCTTGCTACGTCAGGCGGGCGACGCTTCGCCTCCCGGGACGGGGCGCTGCGCCGTCGGAGAAAAGTTCAGGGGTGGATTCCTGGATGCGCTGGACGTCCTCGAAGACGCCCCGCAGGTGGAGGCGGAGACTGCTGTCGGCATCGTTAAGGTTGTTTGTCTCCAGGGCATCCACCACGGCGGTGTGCTGCTCGATGAGCGTGGCCACCGGCCGGGTGTCCAGCAGGCTGAGGCGGCGGGCGCGGTCAAGGTGCGCCTTGGCGGAGTTGACGGCCGCCCAGGCGGACTCGTGTCCCGCCATGCGCAGCAGCTCCCGGTGGAAGTCCTCATCCAGCCGGAAGAATTCCTCCACGTCGCCGGCGGCATCGGCCTCCGACTGGGCCTTAAGAATCTCCCGCAGGCCGGCGATGCCCGCGCTGTCCACGGCAAGATCGCGCAGCGACGCGCATTCAATGGCCTCCCGGACAAACTGCGCTTCGGACACCCGGGCCAGGTCGACGAGGGAAACAAACGAACCGATCTGGGGGAAGACCTGGACCAGGCCCTCCTCGCGCAGCAGGATCAGGCTCTCGCGTACCGGGGTTCTGCTGACGCCCAGTTCCTGCGCGAGCTCGTTCTCGGACAGCGGTTCCCCCGGGGGAAGCTGCAGCGAAATGATGCGCCGCCGAAGCGTCTCAAGGGTCTGGTCCCGCACGGACAGCCGCGGGGTCGCGCCTCGTTTATCCCTAGCCATGACCTCATTCTATGCTGTTGACACACTAGAATGGTAGTGCTTGTATGGTAGTAGAACGTGCTGCTGGTCACTGCTGCAGACCCGCCGGCGTCCCCCGTTTTATCCCCTTCGTTCGCATCGCCTGCAAAGGAGCACCTGATGACCGAAAGCATTGCGCCCCCCAACACGAAAGCGGAAGCAAAACCCACCCGCGAACTGGCCAAAGTCGCCGTATCCGGCTGGCTGGGAACAGCCATGGAGTTCATGGACTTCCAGTTGTATTCGCTGGCGGCAGCCATCGTCTTCAACAAGCTCTTCTTCCCCGACGTCAGCCCGGTCATCGGCCTCATCGCCGCCATGGCAACGTACGGCGTGGGCTACGTTGCCCGTCTTGCGGGTGCCGTTTACTTCGGCCGGATGGGTGACAGGATCGGCCGCAAGAAGGTCCTCTTCATCACTATCGCCCTGATGGGTGCGTCCACAACGCTGATCGGTGTCCTCCCCACCTACGCCATGATCGGCATCTGGGCCCCCATCCTGCTGGTGGCCCTGCGCCTGGCGCAGGGCTTCGGTGCCGGCGCCGAGATCGCCGGCGCTACCGTGATGCTGGCTGAGTTCGCTCCCGCCCGCCGCCGCGGCCTCATCTCTTCCCTCGTGTCCCTGGGCACCAACTCAGGAACCCTGGCCGCATCTGCCATCTGGGCAATCCTGGCCGCAACCCTCTCCGAGGAGCAGCTCCTGGCCTGGGGATGGCGCATCCCGTTCCTGTTCAGCTTCGTGCTGATGATCTTCGCCGTCTGGGTCCGCCGGTCCCTCAAGGAAAGCCCGGTCTTCGAAGAGCGCGCCGACGTCGTCGATGGCGTTGCACTGTCCAAAAGCGAAATCGCAGCGACGCAGGAACTGGCAAAGACCAGCACCATCGAAGCTGCGCTGCACCAGCGCAAAGGCAAGGCCTTCCTCATCGCCCTCGGCCTTCGCTTCGGGCAGGCAGGCAACTCCGGCCTCGTGCAGACCTTCCTCGTCGGCTACATCGCCACCGTCCTCCTGGTGGACAAGAGCGTGGCCACCAGCGCCATCATGTACGGCTCACTGCTCGGCTTCCTCACCATCCCCGTCATGGGCCTCCTCGGTGACCGCTTCGGCCGGCGGCCGCTCTACCTGGCACTCAGCTCCCTCACCGCGCTGTTCGCCATTCCCATGATGTTGATGGTAACCAGCGGCAACACAGTCCTCATCACCGTCGCCATGGTGGGAGGCCTCAACCTGGGCGTGCTGAGCCTGTTCGCCATGGAGAGCGTCACCATGGCCGAGTTCTTCGGCGCCCGCACCCGCTTCACCCAGCTCGCGCTCGCCAAGGAGATCGGCGGCATCCTCGCAACCGCCATCGGCCCGCTGCTGGCCGCCACGCTCACCGCAATCACCGGCCACTGGTGGCCGCTGGCCGCGATGCTCGTCGCCTACTCACTGATCACCCTCATCTCGGCCTTCGTTGGTCCCGAGGTCCGCGGCCGCGACATGGTCCGCCTGGAAGACGCAGTATGAAAGCCGTTGTAGTCCACGGCGCCAACGATCTCCGGATCGATGAACGGCCCGAGCCGGTTGCCGGCCCCGGGGAAGTAGTGCTCGACGTCGAATGGGGCGGCATCTGCGGATCTGACCTTTCGTACTGGCGCCACGGCGGCTCGGGGACGGCTGTACTGAAGTCGCCGCTGGTCCTCGGTCACGAGGTGGCGGGCCGGATTGCCCAGCTCGGTGCCGGCGTCACGGACCTCGAAGTGGGGCAGCCGGTCACCGTCCACCCCGCAGAACTGGTGGGCGACGGCAGCATGCCGGAGCGCCTCGCCGGCCGCACCAACCTCTACCCGCAGATCCGGTACTTCGGCTCAGCCGCCTTCGACCCCCACACTGATGGCGGCTTCAGCGAACGCAAGCTCGCCCGCGCCTCCCAGATCCGGCCGTTGCCCGAGGGCGTGGACACCCTGCACGGCGCACTGGCCGAACCCCTCGCCGTCGCCCTTCACGCTGTCGGTCGGATTGGAAACCTGTCCGGCCGGGACGTGCTGGTCAACGGTGCCGGCCCCATCGGATCCCTGGTGGTCGCCGCAGCGAAGTACGCCGGCGCCAGGAACGTGATCGCCACTGACATCAGCGAAGCGTCACTGGCCATTGCGAAGGCCATGGGTGCCGACGAGGTGTTGAACGTCTCGGCGGGCGGCAGCCTTCCGCAGGACATGGAACTTGTATTTGAAGCCACCGGCATTCCAGCCGTCCTCGGCGGGGTCCTGCGCGCCACGGCCCGCGGCGGCACTATCGTCCAGGTGGGCAACCTGCCCGGCGCCCCCGCACCCGCGGCGCTGGGGGACCTGGTAACCAGGGAGATCACCTGGATCGGCTCGTACCGGTTCGTGGATGAGATCACCGACGCCCTCCGCGCCATGGCCGAAGGCCTGGACGTGTCACCGGTTATCACCCACACGTTCGATCTCGACCAGGCGGAGGAAGCCATGCGCGTTTCCGCAGACCCCGCCACCGGAAGCAGCAAGGTCATGCTCCGCCTCAGCACCACCTGACCACCCCACCCAACTGAGTAGCAGTAAGTGTCGTTATGGCGGCTCATAACGACACTTACTGCGACCTACTTGCTCTATCTACCACCCACCTGAAGGACCAACCAGTGAAGATCACCGACGCACGGGTAGTGGTTTCGTCGCCCGGACGGAATTACGTCACGCTCGTTATTGAAACCGAGGACGGCATCACCGGCATCGGCGACGCCACCCTGAACGGGCGCGAGCTGTCCGTGGCGTCCTACCTGTCCGAGCACCTTTGCCCGCTGCTGATCGGCCGGGACGCCCGCCGCATCGAGGACGCCTGGCAGTACTTCTACAAGGGTGCCTACTGGCGCCGCGGCCCGGTGACCATGACCGCCGTCGCCGCTATCGACGTCGCGCTCTGGGATATCAAGGGCAAGGCCGCCGGCATGCCGGTGTACGAACTCCTCGGCGGCGCAGCCCGCGAGGGCGTGATGGTCTACGGCCACGCCAGCGGCTCCACGCTGGAGGACTTGGGCGCAGACTTCCAGCACCACCTGGACCTCGGTTACAAGGCCATCCGGGCCCAGGCCGCCGTCCCGGGCCTGGAAAAGACCTACGGAATCGCCCCGGTGGACGGCAAGCTGTACGAGCCCGCCAGCGGCAACGTCCCACAGGAGGACACCTGGGAGACGACGGCGTACCTGGACTTCGCGCCGAAAATGATGGCCCACGTGCGCGAACAGTTCGGCTACAACGTGCACGTCCTGCACGACGTGCACCACCGCCTGACCCCCATCGAGGCGGGCAGGTTGGGCGCCTCGCTGGAGCAGTACCGGCCCTTCTGGATCGAGGACCCGACGCCGGCCGAGGACCAGTCCGCGTTCCGCCTGATCCGCCAGCACACCACCACGCCCATCGCCGTCGGTGAGGTGTTCAACTCGATCTGGGACTGCCAGCAGCTGATCACCGAACGGCTGATCGACTACATCCGCACCTCCGTGTCGCACGCCGGCGGCATCACCCACCTGCGCCGGATCTTCTCCCTCGCCGACCTCTACGGCGTGCGCTCCGGCTCCCACGGCGCGGGCGACCTCTCGCCGGCTTCCTTCGCCGCGGCCCTGCACGTGGACATGAGCATCCCCAACTTCGGCATCCAGGAATACATGGGCCACCGGGAACCCGCCAACGAAGTCTTCACCACCTCCTACACGTTCAATGACGGCTACATGCACCCCGGGGATGCTCCCGGCATCGGCGTGGAGTTCAACGAGGAAGCCGCCGCCCGCTTCCCGTTCGACCCCAAGTACCTGCCCATCAACCGGCGGCTCGACGGATCGGTGCACGACTGGTGAGCATCCCTACCCAACACCCGAAGCAAGAGCCGTTCGACGTCGTTGTAATGGGGGAGATCCTCGTTGAGGTGGCCACCGACGTGGCGTTCGGCCACGGCGTCCCCGCCCAGCTCGGCATCTCCGGTGACGCCCTGAATGTTGCCGCGGCAGCCGCTGCCGCGGGTGCCCGCGTGGGCCTCCTGTCCGTACTGACCGACGACGACCTCGGCAAGGCGATCGCCGCCAGGATTGTGGAACTCGGCGTTTCCCCCGACCTGCTGAAGTTCCGCCGCGGCCAGCAGGGCGTCTACCTGGTCCACTGTGACCCGGACGGCCAGCGCGAGTTCTCGTATGCCCGCACCGGCAGCGTCGGGTCCACGTTGGGGCCGGACGACGTCGACCCGGCAGTTTTCGCCGCTGCCGGCGCCGTGGTGGCGGGAGGTATCGCCTGTGCCATCTCAGAGTCATCGCGCGCGGCGGTTTTCAAGGCCGCCGCCGTGGCGAAGCGCTTTGTGTTCGATCCCAACTACCGCCCCCGCCTCACCTCCGTGGAGGAGGCGACGGCGGCCCTGCTGGAGCTCGCGCCCCGCGCCTTCCTGGTCACTCCATCCTTCCCCGGCGAAACATCGGCTCTCCTGGACTGCCCGACGCCGGTTGAGGCCGCCGCGAAGCTGCGCAGCCTGGGTGCGCGGAACGTCGCGGTCACCTGCGGTGCCGACGGCATCCAGCTGGACGGCGAAGGCCAGGACAAAACCTGGATCGACTCGATCCCGGCTCCGGCTGTGGTGGACCAGACCGGCGCGGGCGATGCCTTTGTTGGCACCCTCACCGCCCGCCTTGTCCTTGGCGACAACCTTTCCGCCGCTGCGAGGTACGGAGCAGCAGCTGCATCACTGGTGGTGGGCGGCAAGGGCGGCACCGGCTTCATCCCCACCCTGGAGCAAACCCGCGCCCACGCTTCCGTCGGGCTGGCACCGGAAGGAGCAGCGCCATCACACGCCTAAGCGCTGCCTCCCTTGCCGGCAACGACAAACACCGCGCACCCCTTGCGGACCGGACCATCCGGCCCGGCATCGTCCACCTCGGGCTGGGTGCCTTCGCCCGCGCCCACACCGCCGTCTTCACCGAAGAAGCCATGCTCGCCACCGGCGATTCCGGCTGGGGGATCATCGGAGTCACGCAGCGTTCCGACACCGTGGCACGCCAGCTGGCTCCGCAGGACGGACTCTTCTGCGTCGCTGAGCGGGGGAGCGGCGCCGCGCCGCTGCGCGTGGTGTCCAGCATCGTGGAGGCCATCTCGGGCCGGGACCGGCCGGATGCCGTGGTGGACCGCATCGCCGGGGACAGCACGCGGGTGGTGACACTGACGGTCACCGAAAAGGGCTACCGGATCGATCCGCACACCGGTTCCCTGAACCTCGCGGATGACCAGGTCCAGTCAGATCTTGCCGGGAACCCGCCGCTGACCGCCATCGGACAGGTCACGCGCGGCATCCAGAAACGGGCCATGGCCGGCGCAGGACCGCTCACCGTGGTCTCGTGCGACAACCTGCCGGGCAACGGTGAACTGACCGGCACCCTGGTCAGGGCGTTCGCCACCGCCCTGCCTGAGGATGAATCCGGGCCGCTGCTTGCTTGGCTGAAGGACAACGTCACCTTCCCCAGCACAATGGTGGACCGGATGGTGCCGGCCACCACAGCAGATGACCTTGACGCCGTCGAACGTGAACTGGGACTCCGGGATGAGGCCGCCGTGGTGGCCGAACCCTTTATGCAGTGGGTCATCGAGGACAACTTCGCGGGGGACCGGCCCGCCTGGGAAAAAGCCGGGGCGCTGTTCAGCAACGATGTGGCCGCGTGGGAGGCGGCCAAGCTGCGCCTGCTAAACGCGAGCCACTCGATGCTGGCATACCTCGGCCTGGCGAGCGGCAAGGCGACCATCAGCGACGCCATCGGCGAGGACGTATTCCGCGTGGCCTGCCAGCGGATGCTGGCCGAGGACGCGCTGCCCACCATCAGCCTCCCCAAGGGATTGGACGGCGAAACGTACTGCGCCCAGGTCCTCGAGCGCTTCGCGAACCCGGCGCTGGGCCACACCACCGCCAAGGTAGGCAGCGACGGTTCACAAAAAATCGGCCTCCGCCTGCTGACCACCGCACGCGCCGCCCTCGACGCCGGCCGTGAACCGCGCTGGGCCGCGCTCGCCGTGGCCGCGTGGATGCACCACGTGGCCACCACTGCTGCGGCAGACCTGAACGATCCCCTGGCGGACGAGCTCCAGAAGGCCCTGCCCGCTGAGCGGTCCGCCGCCACCGTGGTGCCGGCGCTCCTGGGCGTGCGCAGCATCTTTGGCGCCGAGCTAGCGGCCAACACCACCTTCGCGGACCTGCTGACGCACTGGTACCGCATCATCGACACCGGGCTGGAAGGCCTGAGAAATGAGATCACCCATGGCTGACGCAACCAGTGTCCTGCACGTTTCCCCTGTCATCCCGGTGGTTACCATCGGCGATCCGCAGCACGCCGTTCCGGTGGCGCGGGCACTGGTTGAGGGCGGAGTGCGGATCATCGAGCTGACGCTCCGCACGGACACTGCGCTTGAATCACTGAAGCGCATCGCCAATGAAGTGCCGGACATCCTGGTGGGCGCCGGCACCATCCTCACTCTTGCCCAGGCCGACGATGCCGTGGCTGCGGGCGCCCAGTTCCTGGTCAGCCCCGGCGTGACGCCGACGCTGCTGGACCACATGCTGCAGCTGGACGTTCCGGTGCTGCCGGGCGTGGCCACGGTGGGGGAGGTGCTGGCTGTCCTGGAGCGCGGCCTGACGGCGATGAAGTTCTTCCCGGCCGGACCCGCCGGGGGGCCCGATTATCTGGCCGCCATTGGTGCGCCCATCCCGGCCGTCCAGTTCTGCCCCACGGGCGGCATCAGCCTTGCCTCCGCGCCGGAGTACCTGGCGCTGCCTAACGTCACGTGCGTCGGCGGCAGCTGGCTCACGCCCCGTGCTGCGGTGGAAGGTGAAGACTGGGCGCAGATTACCCGGCTGGCGCAGGGGGCTGCCGCTCTGGCCTGACACAAACTTGCCTGACACAAACTGCTGCCGGCGCCGCTCCTCTGGCAGAGTATGGGCATGCTCACAGTTATTGGCGAAGGCCTTGTTGACGTTGTCCAGCGCGCCTCCGGGATCGAGGCCCACGTGGGCGGCAGCCCGCTCAATGTTGCGGTGGGCCTGGCCCGGCTGGACCACCCCGTGCAGTTCATCGGCCGCTACGGCCGGGACGCGTACGGCGATTCCGTCGCCGCCCACCTGCGCTCCAGTTCTGTGATGCTTCCGCTGGGCCCGGACGACCTTCCTACCAGCGTGGCCACCGCCCTGATTGACGACGACGGCG
The DNA here is from genome assembly GCF_006680095.1 of Pseudarthrobacter sp. B4EP4b. Taxonomy (NCBI): domain Bacteria; kingdom Bacillati; phylum Actinomycetota; class Actinomycetes; order Micrococcales; family Micrococcaceae; genus Pseudarthrobacter; species Pseudarthrobacter sp. B4EP4b. Next base: position 13,857 of record NZ_VHIJ01000044.1, read on the forward strand.
CCGCTACCTACACCTTCGACCTCACCTGGGAGCTTCCCGGCATCGCCGACCGGCTGGCGTTTATGCTGCAGGGCACCACCCTGCTGCACACGGGCTCGATCGCGACGATGCTGGCGCCCGGCGCCAAGGACGTACTGGCCGCCGTCGAATACGCCCACCCGCGCGCCACCATCAGCTTCGACCCCAACTGCCGGCCCAGCATCATCACCGACGTGGATTATGCGCGCCGCCACACGGAAAAGTTCGTCTCACTCGCTGACGTGGTGAAGGCCTCCGACGAAGACCTCGCCTGGCTCTACCCGGACACGGACGTGCTCGACGCTGCCCGCCGCTGGCTGGAACTGGGCGGCAACGAGGGCCCGGCCATGGTGGTGGTCACCCGCGGAGCAGACGGGCCGTGGGGGATAACCCGGGCCGGCGAGGCGCGGGTGGCGGCACCGCGTGTTCAGGTGGCAGACACGGTGGGCGCCGGCGATTCCTTTATGGCAGCCCTGCTGTCCGGCTTGGTGGACCGCGGCCTGGACGGTGCCCAGAACCGCAAGGACCTGCGCGAACTTCCGGCAGAGGGCATGGCCGAACTCCTTGCCCACGCGGCCAAGGCGGCGGCCGTTACGGTGTCACGGCCGGGCGCCAACCCGCCCACACGGGCCGAGCTGAACGGTTCGTCGGGGGAGGGCTAGGCCGGATTGCCCCTCGTTACCCCTCGTGGTTGTAGTAAGGCCACGGCAGGAAGCGACGCTCACCGCGACGGTCCGGTCCTTCCAGGCTGACTTTGCCCCTGGCTGCCCACTCCACGCCGCGGGGGAACATCCGGATGAACTCGATCCGCCGGAAGGTGTCAATGTCATGCCCGATGGTGATGGTGAAGCTGCGGCCTTCGCCATAGTTGTTGATCCAGGCAAGGGGCTGCAGCGTGTTGATGCCCGGGAGGCCCTCGATGCCCTCCGCCGGAATGGCCACCGGATAGTGGGGCATGGGCCACATCGGCGCGTTCTGGTACGACTCCAGGTCGTCAAACACTGAGAGAAGCACCTCCGCGCCGTCGTACAGCTGGACGCCCGTCAGGATGTCGTCCCCTGTCACCGTCCACGTGTCGCTGATGCCCTCCGTGATGGCATGGCGGGGCCGGGCCGTCTGCAGCACGGCCTCACCCCAGGGACGCGGACGCAGCCCGGTGGGAACGCTGAGCTTCGCGCCCCGCATGATGTTGTACTCCTCGGGGTAACCCCAGTCGTCCTCCTGAACAGCCGAGCCGTGGAACCAGACGATGCCTTTCCCGTCGTCGTGGACAAATTTCAGTAGGGCCGCGTCGGTTTCAGCGCCGAAACCGACGGCTTTTTCGTGGTATCCGTCGCGGCCCTCGAACACGATGATGACCACGTCGTACCTGTCGATGACGTTCGCGCCAAGCCCCCGCGGGTCCTCGATCACTCGAACGCGGAACCGGCCCGTGTCCTCAAGCACCGTGGTGAGCCACTGGTTGTGGGCCCGGAAGCTGCGGAATTCGTTGTCGTGCTCGCAGGTCATATGCCCGGAAAGGATGAGGGCGTTCAACACGTCAGCCACGCGATCTGGGCTCCTTTTATTTGGCAAGTCGGGTTAGGGAGAAAGCTTACATACTTTAGTGTGAAAGCGACATAACGATGCTACGATCGGTGTGCACCTAGAGAGAGTGAGCAACGATGCTTCTCGAAAGAGACCTCATCCAGTCCGTCGGCTTCCGCAACGTCACCGAGGGCGGGCGTGTGACCGGCTTCCAGTTCCGTGTCCGGATGCCTTCCTACCGCGGCATGGCCGCGTCGCTGATCGACGGCATCGCAGTCCGCGTGGGCAACATCGTCGACGTCGGCCCTGAGGTTCCGCTGTGGACCTTCGGCGGGCGGACCTACACGCTGCAGCAGCTCTGGGAGAGCGACGGCGTGCGCTGGCCCCTTGAGGAAGCCGCAGTGGTCACCGTTCCGTTCGACGGCGGCCTGCCGCAGGGCGTCCATGAACTCACCATCGAACTGCGGCTGCGCATGTCCTACATTCCCGTGGAGCACCAGCCCACCGTCCACCGCGTCAGCCGCGCAGTCACGCTGGCCCCGGAGGGCGGCGGGGGCACTTTCCGTTACGGCGTTTCCCTCTACAGCTACATGGGCGACTACGGCACGGTCATGGACCTGGAGACCGCGTTGGCCTCCATCGCGGACGTGGGCGCCACCGGCGTCGAGATCCTCGGCGAGGGCCACGTCCCCGGCTACCCCGAACCCGACCCTGCGTGGATCGACAACTGGTTCAGCCTGCTCGAGAAGTACTCCCTGGAGCCCACGAACTACGGGTCCTGGATCGATACCCGCCTGCACCCGGGCCGGAGCATGACGGCTGCCGAGGGTGCAGGGGCGCTGCAGCGCGACCTGCGGCTGGCCCGCCGGCTGGGCTTCGGCTTTGTCCGGCCCAAGATCGGCGTGGTGTCCAGCGACCTGGTCCCCGACCCTATTTGGACTGAATCTGTGGAGCGTTCCCTTGACCTTGCCCACGAACTGGGGGTCATCATCTGCCCCGAGATCCATTCGCCCACCCCGATCAAGCACCCCGTCGTCGAGGACTACATCAGCCTCATCGAACGGACCGGAACCAAGAACTTCGGCCTGCTCATCGATACCGGCATCTTCCAGGACCGGCCCATCCCGCTGCGCGACGGCGAGACCCGCGAAACCAGGCCCGCCTTCCTGGACGGCATCGGCGTGGACCCGGCCGACTTCGCAGCGATTGCCCAGTACGTGGTGTTCGTCCAGGCGAAGTTCCACGACATCAGCGACCAACTCGAGGACCAGCAGATTCCCTGGCTCCCCGTCCTCAAGGCGCTCAAGGACGCGGGCTACACCGGCTACCTCTCCAGCGAATACGAAGGCGACCGGACGCCGTGGCGGGCCGTCGAGCAGGTACGCCGCCAGCATGCCCTGATCCGCCGCATCACTTCCGAACTTCCCTGACCCCTCCCTCCCAGCAAAGAGAACAGACAATGCCAAACGGACTTCTTGACGATTCAAGCCTCCGCACCCACCCGGACGGCCTGGCCCTGGCCCTGACCCTGCCGTGGTATCGGAGCCTGTGGCTCTCCTCGGTCTCCAGCCTGCGGCTCAGTATCGACGGCCAGGACGTGCCTGCCGAGGACCTGGCCCTGGAACTTGGCGGCACACGCTACGCGCTCGCCGACCTCCCGGCCCAGAGCGAAACCCTCTGGTACCTGCAGGAGCACCCCCTGCTGATCGCCAAGCGGGACACCCCTGCAGCCCTGGGCGAGGAGCACACCGTACAGCTCATCGGGGAGCTGCGCCTGCCTTACATGCAGATCGCCCCGGGCCAGGACGGCGGCCCCGGGATGTATGTCCCCAACTTCGTCAACCAGACACTCAAGCTGACTGTCACGGACAGGGCCGCTGCGGCTCCTGTATTAACGACGGCGGTCACCCCGCCTCCGCCAAAGGCTGAGGACGATCCGTTCTCGCTCGGGCTCACCCTGTACTCGGCCAGCGCCGAGTTCCGGGCCGGCTGGTACGACTTCGACGGCCTGCTGAACCGCGTGGCGGAGCTGGGCATCGGCCCCGGCATCGAGATCGTGGCCTCCCAGGTCCTGCCGACGTATCCGCACGTCTCGGATGACTTCGCGCGGTCCTGGCAGGAGGCCTTCGACAAGCACGGCTTCACCGCCAGCTCCTTTGGCGCCAACCTGGACATGGGCCGGCGCCGCGACCGGGACATGACATCCGAGGAGGAATACGAGTTCACACAGACGCTCTTCCACGGCGCCAAGAAGCTCGGGTTCCCGCTGGTCCGCATCCAGAGCGCCAAGCCGGACCTGCTGCGGCGGCTGCTGCCGCTTGCCGAGGACCTGGAGCTCAAGCTTGCCTACGAGATCCATGCGCCTCTGGGTCCCAACTCGCCGGAGATCATGAAGGTCCGCGACGTGTACGCGGAGCTCGATTCACCGCTGCTGGGCTTCGTGGCCGACTTCTCCTCCACCATGCACAGCATGTCTCCCACGCTCCTGCGTGCCGTCCGCCGGGCCGGGCTCGACGACGAAGCGGTCCAAAAGCTGCAGGCCATCTGGGCCACCGACGCCCCCATGCGGGCGCGGCAGGAGGAGTTCATCGGCTACCTGCGGGCACGGGATTTCGATCCTGCCCGCCTTGGTTCCTTCGCGCACCTGGCCTTCAACATGCACGGCCATGTCAGCCCGAAGGAGTGGGCGGACATCATGCCCCAGATCATGCACGTCCATGCGAAGTTCTACGACATTGACGACCACGGCAACGAGCCAGCCATCGACTACCCCGAGCTCGTCCGTGTGTTTGTGGAGGGCGGCTACCGCGGCTACTGGTCCAGCGAATGGGAGGGCCACGCCTTCGCCGAGCTTGGCGAGGTGGATCCGCTGCTGCTGGTCCGCAAGCAGCACGACCTGATCCGCAAGAGCATGCGCTCGGCGCTGGCGTCGGCCTGACCCCCAGCGTTGTGCATCCCCGGTGCCCGTCCGTTCACCCGGCCGGGCACCGCGGCCTTTAAGCCGGGGACCCTTAACTGCGGCTTTTATGCCGGGGCTTGAGGGGCGTCCTTGGCGGCCGCGGCGGCGACGATATCGGCCGCCTCCTTGAACAGGCCCCGCATCCACTCATGCTCCGAATCGCGGTTGTGCACCGGGTGCCACCACAGGGCGTTCACCAGCGGCGTGGCATCGAAGGGGAGCGGGAGGATCCGCACGCCGCCCACCCGCAGCGCGAAGGGTATCAGCGCCGCCTGGATGAGTGCGATCCGGTTGGTTCCCACCACAAAATGCGGCAAGGACTGGAAGCTCTCCACCACCACGTCCACGCGCGGCTCAACGCCCAGCTGCATGATCTGGCGTTCCGCGGAGGTTGACGCGGACCTGGTCTGGTAGGTCATCACCCACGGAAGTTCGGCGATGTTCTCCATGGTGATGCTCTCGCCGACGGCGTCGTTGGACGCAGAGACCACCGCCACCCAGCCGTCCCGCCACAGGTCCAGGTAGGGGAGCCCGGAAAGGAACCCGTGCGGAATCACCATGCCGTCCACGGAGCGGAGCCGGTTGGCTGCGTCTTCCACCACCATCGGATTGTGCAGCATGAACCGGAACCGGACGCCCGGCGCACGCTCGGCCGCAAGCTCGGAAACCACCCGGCCAACGGTGGTAAATCCATAATCGGAGCCGTAGATGGAGAACTCGCGCTCGGATTCAGCGGGCTCCCACGTGGCCTGGCTCTCGAAGACGCGCCGGGCCGCCTCCAGCGCCGTGGTGGTGTGCTCAGCCAGCCGCAGGGCGAAAGGGGTGAGCTCATAAGCATTGCCGCGGCGGGCCAGGATGGGATCCCCAAAATGGGACCGGAGCCGCGCCAGCGAAGCACTCAGCGCCGGCTGGCTAAGGTGGAGCCGCTCGGCCGCCCTCGTCACGCTCCGCTCGGTAATGAGGGCATCCAGCGAGATCAGCAGGTTGAGGTCGAGCCGGGAAAGCAGGACATTATTCGTCACGGCTTGGCGATCTTTCAACGGTGAACTTTCGTCCCGCCAGTGTATCAGCGGCATCAATAGGGCCAGTGTGACGCATCACGTCCTCCGATGCACACCAAGGGCTTCCGCAGACCTCCGCGAAACTTATGTCTAGCATCCGCAATACTTATGTGCTTTTTCTGCACATCTCCTGCATACTGATGAGTGACCGGGGTCACGGCTCCCGGATATTTTCGACAACGAAGTCAGAAAGGCTGAACATGGCACAGCACCGCCACACCGCGGCTATGAAGGTTATCGGCGCCCTCGCCGTCCCAACCATCGCCGCCCTTGCTCTCACCGGTTGCTCAAGCTCCGCTGGCAGTACCTCATCGTCGAATGGGTCCAAGGAGTTTTCCCTGTCTTTTGCGACGTCCAACACCATTGAGAGCCCGTTCCAAAAGCTGGCCGAGGACTACATGAAGTCCCACTCCGATGTGAAAATCACTTTCAACCCGCAGCCCAACGACTCCTATGACCAGACCCTGCGCACCCAGCTCCAGGCAGGCAATGCCTCCGACGTCGTGGTGACCTCGCCCGGCTCCGGCACCGGACGCAGCATCCTGCCGCTCGCCGAAGCCGGCTTCCTTGAGCCGCTGGACGACGCCGCCAAGGAACTGCTTCCCGAGGGAAGCGGCAGCACCTTCGGCCACGATGGCAAGGTCTACGGCCAGGCCACGGAAATCACCGTCGCTGCCCTTGTCTCGAATGAGACTGCCGCTGAGGCAGCCGGCGGCTTCCCCGCCGACTTTTCCTCCCTCCAGGAGCAGTGCAAGGCTCTGGAATCGTCCGGAAAGTCCCTCTTTGCCCTCGCCGGAGCAGCGCCTCCCAATACCGGCCTGATGGCGATGTCCCTGGCGGCCTCCCGCGTCTATGCGGAAGACCCGAAATGGAACGACAAGCGCGCCGCCAAGGAGACCACCTTCGCCGGTTCCGACGGCTGGAAGTCAGCCCTCCAGGCAGTCAACACCCTTAAAGATGCGGGCTGCTTCCAGAAAGGTGCTGCGGGCGGCGGTTTCGACGCCATCACCAAGGGCCTTGCCGGCGGAACGTCCGTGAGCGGCTTCATCCCGGCCCCCAGCTGGAAGCAGCTGGAATCGGCCGCCGGCGGCGCCAAATTCGCTGTCCGGGCACTGCCGGCTGAAAGCTCGAGCAAGAGCTACGTCTTCGCCAGCGCGAACTACGCTTTCTCCATCAACGCAGCCTCCAAGAACAAGGACGCTGCCAAGGCATTCCTTGACTGGGCTGCCGAGCCGGAGCAGACCAAGGCCTTCGCCGAGATCGACGGCGCCCTTCCGGTCACCGGACTGGACAAGTACGACTTCGGAAGCGGCGCCTACAAGAACGTCGGCGACCTGATCAAGGACGGAAAGTACGGCCCGCTGCCGAACATCCAGTGGCCGAATTCCGCCGTCTACGACGCGCTGGCCACAGGGGTCCAGGGCATCATCACCGGGCAGAAGAGCCCCGACCAGGTCCTGCAGGCCATGGACGCCGCCTGGGGCCAGTAGCGTTTTTCACCATCAACGTTCCGACCACTCAAAGGGACAAGCAAGGAATACCATGACTGCGACGATGCAACCGAAAAGCGAAGCAGCAGAAGCACCCCGGCGAGGCAGGCGCACTCCGGGGGCGGGCCAGAACGCCCGCTCCCGGGGCCACGGCCTGGAATTCGGACACTGGTGGTGGGCCCTGCCCGGGATCGCCCTGGTGTTTGCCATCCACTATGTGGCAACCGGGATCGGCGGATTCTTCGCCTTCACCAACTGGACGGGCATCGGCGCGTTCAAGATCACCGGCTGGGCCAACTTTGAGGCCATCTTCAAGGACCCCACGAAAGTCGGAGCCCTCTCCAACACACTCTTCCTGGCCTTTGGCTCAGTCCTCCTGGGCAACATCGCCGGGCTGGTCATCGCGCTGGGCCTGAACCGCATCCTCAAGACGCGCTACATCCTCCGGACCCTGTTTTTTATGCCGGTGGTGCTCAGCCCGCTGGCCACGGCCTACATCTGGAAATACATCTTCGACTTCGACGGCCCGCTCAACGCCTTCCTCACCGCAATTGGCGCCGGCGACCAGGCCAAGCCGTGGCTGGCAGACCCGCAGTGGGCCATCTGGACCGTCCTGGTGGTGCTGGTCTGGTCTTCCACCGGTTTTGCCATGGTGATCTTTATGGCCGGCCTGGCCGGTGTCCCCGCGGAAGTGGAGGAGGCGGCGGCCATTGACGGCGCCAACCTGTGGCAGCGGTTCCGCAACGTCACCCTGCCCGCCATTCGTCCCGCCGTCGCCATCGCCACCACGCTGGGAATCGTCCAGGGACTGCGCGTCTTCGATCCCATCATGGCGCTCACCGGCGGCGGACCCGCCGGGGCAACCGAAACGCTGGCCACCCAGGTCTACAAGCAGGCGTTTGCACTCGGAAACTTCGGGGGCGGTGCCGCCCTGGCCCTGGTGCTCGCTGCCATCATCCTGATCTTCGCCGTAATCCAGCAGCGGCTGACGCGTTCGAACCCTGAGGACTAAGCCATGTTCCGCTACACCAAACTCACCCTGCTACGCGAAATCGGCCTGTGGGCGCTCGCCCTGCTGTTCCTCACGCCGTTCTACTTCCTGGTGACAACAGCCCTGAAGCCGGACACCGAGCTGTTCACCACCTCGGCCCTGGCTCCGCCCAAAAGCCCGGACTTCAGCAACTTCGTCGACGTCCTCACCGCCACCGGCAACTCCAACGTGGTGATGGGCCTGGTCAACAGCCTCATCATCACCGCGGGCAGCATCGTGGGACTCATCGCCCTCGGTTCCATCACCGGCTACGTCATCTCCCGCAGCACCCGCCGCTGGAGCAAGGGCGCGTACTACCTCTTCCTGGTGGCCATCATCCTTCCCGGCCAGCTCGGCGCCGTCCCCCTGTACATGGGTGCACGGGCCATGGGCCTGACCGGATCCGCGTGGGGCCTGATCGTCCTCTACACCGGCATGCTCCTGCCGCTTTCGATCTTCCTCTACGCAAACTTCTTCCGCGGGCTCGGCACCGACTATGAAGAAGCTGCGACCATCGACGGCGCCAGCAAATCCCAGATCTTCTCCAAGGTGGTGTTCCCCATGATGGCTCCCGCCACAGGAACGGTCACCATCTTCGCCGGGCTCATCGTGTGGAACGACTTCTTCACATCGCTGATCTTCCTGGGCGGCTCCGCCAACCAGACACTGCCGGTGGCCATGTACTACTACATCGGCTCCCTGGTCTCCCAGTGGAACTCGATCTTCGCCATCGTCATCGTGTCCATGATCCCCATCCTCGCCCTGTTCCTGTTCGCCCAAAAGCGCTTCATCCAGGGCTTCTCCGGCGGCCTCAAGGGCTGACCGGCCCGGCCGGAAACGCAAGAACTAATCCAGGCAAACGGCCTGCCGTGATCCTTTGCGCCCAAAAACAGGTGTATCCGGGCAAAGCCGCCCCCACATTCCTACCCATCACTTTCAACTACCCAGGAGCCACGCATGTACCAGCTCGCGCCCAACATCGACCTTTTGTTCTCAGAATCAGGCTCCAGCGCCGCCGACCGTGTCCGCGCCGCAGCCGCCGCCGGCTTCGACGCCGTCGAAATGTGGGGCCCCACGGGCAAGGACATTCCCGCCCTCAAGGAAGCCCTCGAGGAAACCGGAGTCCAGCTCACCGCCCAGCTGGCGGAACCGCGGATGCAGTTCATGATCCCGCCCAAGGACCACGCGCCGTTCTACACCGGGCTGGATGCCGGCGTCGAAGTGGCCCGCCAGCTTGGCTGCCCCCGCATCGTGGTGGGCAGCGGCACCGGCTTCGGCGGCCGCAAGCGGCAGGACCAGCTGGACGAACTGATCGAAATCTTCACCCAGGGCACAGCGCACATCGAGGGTTCCGGCATCACGCTGGTCCTCGAACCGGTGAACATCCGTGTTGACCACCCCGGGGCCCTCCTGGACCGCACGTCCGAAGCTGTCTACGTCGCCAGGGGCGTCAACTCGCCCAACTTCGGTGTCCTCTACGACCTCTACCACTCCACGGTTGAGGGCGAGGACGTGGCGGCGGAGCTCGCCAATGCCGGGGACCTCATCAAGTACGTGCAGGTCGCCGACGCCCCGGGCCGCGGCGAGCCCGGCTCCGGCTCCATCGACTGGCCTGCCCGCTTCGCGGACCTGCGGACCAGCGGTTACGCCGGTCCCATCGGCCTCGAGTATTACCCCACCATCGACTCGGCAAAGTCGGTGCGCCGCATCCAGGAACTGGTGGCGGGGCGGTGAGCAGCAACCGTTATCCGGCCTCGGTCGACGTCGCCATCGTCGGCAGCGGTCCCACGGCTTCGGCCTACGCGCGGATCCTCAGCGAGGAAGCGCCCGGTGCCACTATTGCCATGTTCGAGGTGGGCCCTACGGTCAGCAACCCGCCCGGGGCGCACGTCAAGAACATCGAGGACCCTGAGCGCCGCAGCCTTGCCCAGCGGGCGTCGGAAGGCCCCGGTGCCGGTGCCGCAACGGTGAACTCGCCGGGCGCCGTCAAGAGCGGTGAGCGCCGCGCGCGCCCGGGAACCTACCTGCTGCAGGACGGTTACGCCTTTCCGGGCGAGGACGGCATGCCCGTCGCGGCCATGTCCAGCAATGTGGGCGGCATGGCCGCCCACTGGACCGCCGCCTGCCCCCGCCCGGGCGGCAAGGAGCGCATCCAGTTCCTGCCGGACCTGGAAGAGCTCCTGAACGATGCCGACCGCCTCCTGGGGGTCACCACGCACGCTTTTGATGGCGCTCCGTTCTCGGACCTGGTCCGCGAACGCCTCGCCGGGGTAGTGGATCAGGGCCGAAAGCCTGCCTTCCGCGTCCAGCCCATGCCCCTTGCTGTACACCGGCGGCAGGATGGCGCCCTCGTATGGTCCGGCTCCGACGTCGTGATGGGGGAGGCCACCCGCGATAATCCGCAGTTTGAACTGTTTGATGAATCGCTGGTGACCCGTGTGCTGGTGGAGGACGGCACTGCTGCCGGCATCGAAGTGCAGGACCGCCGCAGCGGTGACACCTATCAGGTGGCCGCCCGTTACGTTGTGGTGGGGGCGGACGCCCTGCGCACACCTCAGCTGCTGTGGGCTTCCGGGATCCGGCCCGGCGCCCTGGGCCGCTACCTGAACGACCAGGCGCAGGTGGTGTTCGCGAGCAGGCTCCGCGATGTCCAGCCCGAGGACGCGCCGGCGGCGGCCAATGGTGCCCTCAGTGAGCAGAGCGGAGTGGCCTGGGTTCCCTATACGGACGAGGCGCCCTTCCACGGCCAGATTATGCAGCTGGATGCTTCCCCGGTTCCCCTGGCCGATGATGATCCCATCGTCCCGGGCTCCATCGTGGGGCTGGGCCTGTTCTGCGCGAAGGACCTGCAGCGCGAGGACCGGGTGGCGTTCGACGACGATACCCGCGACTCCTACGGCTTGCCCGCCATGCGCATCCACTACCGGCTGACCGAGCGGGACCACGAGGTACTGGACCGCGCCAGGCAGGAAATTGTCCGCCTGGGCAAGGCGGTGGGCGAACCGCTGGACGAGCGGCCCTTTGTCCTGCTGCCGGGTGCGTCGCTGCACTACCAGGGCACCACGCGCATGGGTGAGACGGACGACGGCGAGAGTGTCTGTTCGCCCGACAGCCAGGTGTGGCAGGTCCCCGGCCTCTTTGTGGCCGGCAACGGCGTCATCCCCACCGCCACAGCATGCAACCCCACCCTGACGTCGGTGGCGCTCGCCGTGCGCGGCGCACGGAAAATCGCGGAAAAGATCAACAGCTCTTTACTTATGTCCGAATCAGACAATAGACTGTCCAAATAATGAATAAGTGCCGGTAGTCCGGCCACTTCGTTCCAGCACAGGCATTTCACTCACGGCAAGGCATGCCGCAGACAAGGAGGTCTCGATGATCGCCGACCGCATAATCGAGCAGGGAACACTGACCACCCAGGACGGCCGCACCGCCGTCGAAGTCCGGATCCCCTGGTACCGCGCCCTTCCGGGCTCATGCATCGCCGGCGCAGCACTGACGGTTGACGGCGTTGCCGCACCGGAGGACTCCCTGCGCTGGACCATGAACAACCGGACGTTCAGCTTTGAAGAGCTCGTGGATGAAACCGGCGAGTGGTGGTACCCGCTGGACTCGGCCGTCCTTTCCGGGGACCTTCCCGTACGTGACGGTCAGGCCGAGCACGAGGTCCGGGTGGACCTGAAGCTCTACATCCCCTACATCATCACCGACCACGGCGTGCTGCACATCGAAGAGCACGACACCAAGACCATGAAGGTGGCACAGCGATGACCAGCCTCGGCACGCCGATCCAAGGCGTCACCCTATACAGCTTCACCCGGGCTTTCCACGCCCGGCAGTACGACCTCGACGGCCTCATCCGCAAGGTGGCAGCCGAAGGTTTCGGCCCGGGCCTTGAGGTTATTGGTTTCTCCAGCCTGCGCGGCTTCCCGGACCGCATCGATGACACCTTTGTGGGCCAGTTCCGCGACCTGGTGGCCGAGGTGGACCTCGTCCCCACCTCGCTGGCAGTGAACGTTGATACCGGCATCCGGCGGGACCGGCTGATGAACCACGACGAGCTGGTCGAATACATGCGCAAGCAGATCGAAGTGGCCGCCCGGCTCGGCTTCCCGATCGCCCGCGTGCAGATCTCGCTGACCCCCGACGCCATGGAAAGCCTGCTGCCCGTGGCCGAGAAGTACGGCGTCACCCTGGCCCTCGAAGTCCACGCCGACCAGCACGGCGCGCACGAACGCGTCCTGGCGCTGCGCGACCGCTACGAGAAGCTCGATTCCCCGCTGCTCGGTTTCACTGCCGACTGGGGCGCCACTGTCACCGGCTTTGCCCCCTCCCTGCTGGAGGCCTACCGCCGCCGTGGTGCTTCGGAGGACCTGCTCCGGCAGGTGGTTGACCTGTGGGACGGCTTCTATGCCGAAGGACCGCCCAACAACCAGAAGGTCCACGGCGAACGTTTCGGCGCCTTCATTGGCCTCGCCGCCCGGAACGGCCGGCCGGACCTGGGCATCGACTTCGGCATCAACGGAACGGGACTGTTCGGCCCTGCACCGCTGGACACCTGGCTGGAAATCATGCCCTGGGTCCGCCACGTGCACGGCAAGTTCTTCGGCATTGATGAAAACGGCGAAGAGCCCTCAGTGCCCGTGCGCGGCCTGGTCCGGCAACTCGTGGAAAACGGCTACTCCGGCGCCATCTCCAGCGAATACGAAGGCTGGCACTGGAACAACTGGCAGGACCCGTTCGAGATCATCCGCGGCGAGCAGGCCGTCCAGCGTTCAGCAGCCGCCAACGCCGGTTCCGCCATGATCACCGACGCAACGGAAGCTCGCCGCATCCTCAGCAGCCACCTCGCCCAGCCCGTCCGCGGCTGAAAACAAAAGGAATCAAAGACATGTCAGAAGGCATCGCAGGCTCGGGCATCGAGCTTGGCATCACCCTTTACTCACTCACCTCCGAATTCGCCGCCGGGCTCTACACCCCGGAGACCCTGATCAAGGCGGTCGCCGATGAAGGCCTCGGCCCCGGCGTCGAATTCAACATCGCCCAGATGCTGCGCACCTACCCGGACGTGGACGAGGATTTCGTCCGCCTGTGGCGGGACAGCATGGACCGCTACGGCCTGACCCCCAGCGCCGTGGGCACCAACCTGGACATGGGCCGCCGTAAAGAGCGCGACATGACGCCGGACGAGGAGTTCGACTTCTTCGCCAGGCAGCTCAAGACCGCCAACACGCTCGGCTTCAACAAGATCGTCATCCGGTCCGCGGGCAAGGAACTGCTCCGCCGGCTGCTTCCGCTGGCCGAGAAGTACGACCAGAAGCTCGGCTACGAGATCCACGCGCCCCAGGGCCCGAACGATCCCAAGATCCTCCAGATCCGCGAGATGTACGAGGAGCTTGGCAGCGACCGGCTGGGCTTCACGGCGGATTTCAGTTCCACCATGCACAGCCTGTCGCCTACGCTGTTCCGCACCCTGACCCAGATGGGCCTCCCGCAGGAGCACTTCGCTGTCATGCAGGACATCTGGCGCAAGCCCCTGCCTATGCAGGAGCGGAACCAGGAGTTCGAGGACTACCTCCGCGAAAATAACTTCGATCCCGCCCGGCTGGGCCCCTTCACCCGGCTGGCGTTCAACATGCACGGACTGGTCCCGCCGGAGGAATGGCTGGACATCATGCCGCAGATGTTCCACGTCCACGCGAAGTTCTACGACATCGACGAGAACGGCAACGAGCCCGCCATGGACATCCCGCGCATCGTGCGCCAGTTCGTCAAGGGCGGCTACCAGGGCTTCCTGTCCAGCGAATGGGAAGGCCATGCCTTCGCCGACCTGGGCGAATCGGACCCCATCGACCTGGTGAAGAAGCAGCACGCACTGATGCGCCGCGCCATCGAAGAATCCGTCGTTCCGGCCTAGGGGGTCCAAATGCCTACCATCGACACCGACCTCACAGCAGAGGTGGAGCGCCTGCGGGACGAACTTGCTGAAGCCCTGAAACTGGCCCGCCGGGCCAACGACCGGGGCGACATTGAGAACCTGTTCAACCGCTACATGTACCTGCACAATGCCTTTGAGGATGAACAGATTATCCCGCTGTGGGTGAAGCCGGGCACTCCCGGCATCCGGGCGAGGTACACCAACGCCGGCCAATACACGGACTATGAGAGTGTCATCCGCTACCACCAGGGCCGTCCGCGGCCCGAGGGCAAGCTCATCCTGCACTACACCACCACTCCGGTCATCGAAGTGGCCGCCGACGGCAACACGGCCAAGGGCGTCTGGATCATGACCGGCAACGAGTCCGGCCTGACCGACCCGGAAGTGGCCAAAGACAGCCCGGACTACATGTATTCGCCGGGCGAGGTGCAGGGCAAAAAGGTCTGGGCCCACTGGGTCTGGTGCAAGTACGCTGTGGACTTCCTGCGCCAGGACGGGGAATGGAAGATTTGGAAATTCCGCTGCTACGAGCTCCTGCGGGCACCCTTCGAGGAAAACTGGATCAGCTTCGCCGAGAAGAACCAGCATGCCTTCGCCCTGGACCTGATGTACTTCGGCGACGACGGCAAGCCGGTGTTTATGCCGCCCGCGGACGAACCCGTGCCGCAGGAATACCACCCATACAGCCCCTCCACCCGGCAGACGCTTAATCCCCTGCCGCCCGCACCCCACGACACCTTCGTCGACACGTTCAAGTAAGGAAAGCCATGGCAACTCACAACTCCCTGTTCCAGGACGCCGACGTCCGCAGGCACCCCGAGGGCATTTCGGTGTCCGTGCAACTGCCCTGGTACCGCAGCCTCTGGCTCTCCGCTGTGGACGATGTTGCGGCCACGGTCAACGGCGTGGCGATCCCCAAGGAATCCCTCCGCTTCGAACTGCAGGGCAAGTCCTATTCCATCCCGGAGCTGCCCGAGCAGTGGGAAACCCTGTGGTTCGTCGCGGACAAGCCCGATGTCATCATCCCGCTGGACCGCATCCCCGACGCCGGCGAGGAGATCGACGTCGAGGTCATCCTCACCCTCCGCCTGCTCTACATGCAGATCGCGCCCATGCGCTACGTCGGAAACCGGGTGGCGGTTGAGCGCAAGGTAGTGCTGGCATGACAACCCTTCGGGTTGCCATGATCGGTTACGGCTTCATGGGAGCTGCCCACTCCCAGGGCTGGCGGACCGCGCCCCGAGTGTTCGACCTGCCCGCCGAACCGGAAATGGCCGTCATCGTGGGGCGCAACGCCGAAGCGGTGGCGGACGCAGCCCAAAAGTGGGGCTGGGCTGAGTCCGCCACCGACTGGCGCGAGGTGATCGCCCGGGACGATATCGACGTGGTCGACATCGTAACTCCCGGCGACTCCCACGCCGAGATTGCGATCGCGGCCCTTGAAGCCGGAAAGCACGTTCTCTGCGAAAAGCCGCTGGCCAACACGGTGGCCGAGGCCGAAGCGATGGCTGAGGCTGCCGGGCGGGCCGCCGCCCGGGGCGTCCGGGCGATGGTGGGATTCACCTACCGCCGGGTTCCCGCCGTGACGTTCCTGCGGAACCTGATTGCCGAAGGGGCTGTGGGAACCATCAACCAGGTGCGGGCCTCGTACCGGCAGGACTGGCTGGTGGACCCGGAAATGCCGCTGGCCTGGCGCCTGCAGAAGGAACATGCCGGCTCCGGGGCGCTGGGTGACATCGGCGCCCACGCCATCGACCTTGCCCAGTTCGTGACCGGACTGAACCTCGAAAAGGTCTCCGGCACCATCGACACCATCGTCAAGGAGCGCCCTCTTTTGGACTCGGGTTCCGGGCTCTCGGGCACCGCCGGTTCCGGCAAGGGCCAGGTGACGGTGGACGACATCGCCATCTTCACGGGCCGCTTCGAATCCGGTGCGCTGGCGTCGTTCGAGGCCTCACGCTTCGCCACCGGCCGGAAGAACGCGCTGCAGATCGAAGTCTCGGGGGACAAGGGCGCACTGGCCTTCGACCTCGAGGACCTCAACAGCGTCCAGTTCTACGACCGGACAGCACCCGCGGACCGCCAGGGCTTCCGGAAAATCCTGGTCACCGAGGCGGAGCATCCCTACGTCTCGGCGTGGTGGCCGGCCGGGCACATGCTCGGCTACGAGCACGGGTTCTCCCATCAGGTCAAGGACCTCGTGGAAGGAATCGTGGGCGGCACCGATCCGCATCCCACGTTCGCTGACGGGCTGCGGGTGCAGCGGGTGCTCGACGCCGTCGAGCGCAGTTCCGAAAATGAGTCCGCCTGGACACGCGTCGCCGCCAGCGTCCCGGCGCAGGTTTCGTAGGAGGGGAAACAGATGGCACGACCAATTACGCTGTTCACCGGCCAGTGGGCCGACCTGCCGTTTGAGGAGGTGGCCCGGCTCGCCGGCGAGTGGGGCTACGACGGGCTGGAAATCGCCTGCTGGGGCGACCACCTGGACCCCTGGCGCTGGGACGACGATGCATACGTGCAGGGCAAACTCGACATTCTGGAACGCCACGGCCTTAAGGTGTGGACGATCTCCAACCACCTCAAAGGCCAGGCCGTGTGCGATGACCCCATCGACGAACGGCACCGCGACATCCTGCCGGACAACGTCTGGGGCGACGGCGACCCTGAAGGGGTGCGCCGCCGTGCCGCCGAGGAAATGAAGAACACCGCCCGGCTCGCCGCCAGGCTTGGCGTGAAGACGGTAACCGGATTTACGGGTTCGTCCATCTGGAAGTACGTGGCGATGTTTCCGCCGGCCTCCGAAAAGATGGTGGACGCCGGGTACCAGGACTTTGCCGACCGGTGGAACCCCATCCTGGACGTCTTCGACGAGGTGGGAGTCCGGTTTGCCCACGAAGTGCACCCGTCCGAGATCGCCTACGACTACTGGACCACCCAGCGCGCGCTGGAGGCGATCGGGCACCGTGAGGCCTTCGGGCTGAACTGGGATCCGAGCCACATGGTGTGGCAGGACATCGATCCCGTGGGGTTCCTGTGGGACTTCAAGGACCGGATCTACCACGTGCACTGCAAGGACACGAAGAAGCGCCTGACCAACGGGCGCAACGGGCGGCTCTCGTCCCACCTGGCATGGGCCGACCCGCGCCGCGGCTGGGACTTCATCTCCACAGGCCACGGCGACGTGCCCTGGGAGGACGCCTTCAGGATGCTCAACTCCATCAACTACCGCGGGCCGTTGTCCGTGGAGTGGGAGGACGCCGGCATGGACCGCCTGGCCGGCGCCCCCGAAGCGCTGGCATTCGTCCGCAGGCTCTCCAGTTACGAGCCCTCGGCGGCAGCTTTCGACGCCGCCTTCAGCACGAAGTAATTCAGCACCAACTAATTCAGCCCAAAGCCCGGCCCCGGAAAACCCCGGGGCCGGGCTTTCGGCTATTCCGGCTTGACTGCGTAGGCGCTGCTGATTGCTATCCGGTTGTAGGTATTGATCGTCATAGTCAGCCATGTCACGGCGGACACCTGTCCCGGAGTCAACTGCCCGGCCGCTGACTGGTACCAGCCCGCATTTGTGTGGGAGTCCTGGATCAGCGTGATGTATTCGCAAAGGGCCAGTGCCGCGCGTTCCTGATCGTCGAAGTACAGGCTCTCCCGCCAGGCGGGCAGCACACTCAGCCGCTCAGGGCTCTCACCTTTCGCCAGCGAGTCCTTGGTGTGGATCCGCAGGCAGAATGCACAGCCGTTGATCTGGGAGGCGCGGATCTTTACCAGCTCAATAAGCAGTGGCGAGAGTTCCTCTCCCAGGGCGGCCCGGTCCGCCCTCAAGGCTGCGGAATTGATGGTTTTGTACAGTTCCGGGTGCTGGGCACCCACATCGGTCCTGGGGAGGATTGCTGTAGCGGTCATTGTGTGTGGGGTTCCTTGGCTCGAGAGGGAGTGCGCTTCTGCGCTGGTTCCACAATCTGATCCCTGCTGCGGTGGGAACCACTGAATGGGACGAATTGCCACCAGACGTTCCACCTCTGGTGGCGCGGGAGCAGCGGCGGCCTACGTCCTTGCCCGGCCGCCGTCCAGGTATTCGGGGGTTGCCATGCCGGCAACGGCGAAGCCGGACAGGTTCCGCAAGAAGGCTCCGTCGATGTCCTGGCCTGTCGCAATCAGCCGGTGATGGATTGCCCCGTAGAGGGCATCGATAACCATGCCGGCGTCGATGTCGCCCCGCACCTGCCCCCGGTGCTGGGCCCGCTGAATGATCGTCAGGAATCCTTGCCGACGCTCCCGAAGCATTGTCTGCCGAAGATGGACGGCGAATTCTGCGTCCCTGATGGCCTCAGCCAGCAGGTTGGCGACTGTGGACGCCGCTCCGCCCACCTTCAGGCAATAGGTCAGCGCCACGAGGTAGGCATGCAGGTCCCTGGCCACATCGCCGGTGTCGTGAACGTCGGTGAGCAGGTTCGTTTTATAGGTGAATGCTTCCAGGACCAGCAGCTGACGCGATGGCCAATAGCGGTACAGCGTTGATTTGCTCACCCCCGACGCCCTGGCTACCGCGTCAATCGTGACGGCCTCATAGGTGAGCCGGTCGATCAGGTTGCTTGCTGCCCGCAGGACTTTCTCCCGCACTTCCGCCTCGCGGGAGGCCACTAACGGGTGGGCAGGATCGGCGTTACGGCGCTGCGAAGCACGAAACCCGGGAGGCTGATGGCCCGACACTGCGCTCATGGGAGAATCCTAGGGCACGTACTTGAAGCCTCCTGAAGCGGGGCCCTTCCGTCAGCAGGCCACTTTACTCACGCGGCCCCCGACAAGGGCTGCCTCGGCCAGTGCAAGGTGGCGCCGGGTCATGTCCGTGGGATCGTCCTGCAGCCACTCGTGGCCACCCCACTCACTGGTGAGCGTGCCACTGAAGCGGTTGCGGCCCAGGAGGGCGCCCAGGTCCCGCAGCGGCTGCGAAACCCGCCCGCCGTCGTCGTGCAGGTCCCAGAACTTCAGGTGGAAAGCGCCCACCATGGGGAGGATGCCCCGCAGGTCTGCCGCGTCACTGCGGCCGAAACGGATGAGCAGGTTCATAAAGAGGGTGTGGATCCGCGAGGGCACGTTTCCTGAGCGGAGGAGGCCGGTGACTGCGTCGATGGTGGCGGGATCCCGCCAGTCGTTCTCCAGCTGCCCGACGAAGTCCTCAGGCAAGCCGCCCCGGCGCAGCTCCTCGAGGTAGGTGACGGGAAGGGCGGGCATCAGCATGCTGATGTCCACGAGGACCCGCACGTGGTCATCTCCGAGGGCGGCTATCGCTTCGAGGGCAGGTTCGACGGCGGCGCTGCCGGGGGCCTGCTGCCCTTGGATCTCCTCATACAGCACCAGGTCGAGCTCATGCAGCAGCGGCTGGACCAGCCTGAGCAGTTCCGTCCCCGCCTGCCCGATCGGGAGCCGGATGCCGCTGGCTCCGACGCGGTGCGCGGCACGGATCTGGGGGATCAGGAAATCCAGGCGTTCCTGCAGGGGGCGGCGTTCCGTCGGTGTGAAGTCGTCCAGGCTGGCGCCGAGGATGCTGATGGCTCCGCCCTTCGCCGCCAGGGCATCCCGCAGCCCGTCCACTTCGGCGTCGCTGGGAGCAGGAAAGGAGCGCCATACCAGTCCGGGCTCGAGTTCGATCGTCTTCACGACTGAATCCGCGATGCCGGTGACGACGTCCTGGGCGGTCCGTCGCGCGGCGGTGATGTCAGGGGTCCAGTTGAAGGAGCTGGCGCACAGCGTCCAGCTGCTCGGAATTTCGGGAGCCATAGGGCGTCTTCCCCTTTATGCTTGTTAATGACAAACTTATGTCACTTTTAGGATAAAGGATGGAAGCCATGTTGGGAACCGCCGTGCGCGACGATGCGCTGACCGCCACTGCCGAAGGTTTTGAACTCCGCATCGGCCTGCCGTGGATCCGCTCCATGCCGCTCTCCAGCATCGCCGGCCTGGCGGTGGAGGTGGACGGCGTTCCCTTGGTGCAAGGGGAGTTGGAGGTGATGCTCGGCTCTCGTCGAGTGTCCCCGGGAGCCCTGCAGGAAGAACGGGGCTGGTGGTTTGTGCAGGACCGGCTGGTCCTGGCGGCCGGGCGCCGGCTTTCGAACGGGACGCACGCCGTCGCCGTCGACTTCCAGCTGACGGTGCCGTACCTGCAGGCGCGGCCCGGCTCGCCCCTGGTCCTGCCGTTCCATCTGGCGGCCCGGCTGGAACTGGACGGAAAGCCGGTACCCAGTGTCTCCCGCGACGTCGCCTGAGCGGGCGACGTCCGGAGCTGGTCCTAGGCGGGAACTGCGACCCGGTCCGGTGAGGGGCGGCCGTCGGCAAACCAGCGCGGGAAGGTGACATCGAAGAGCTGCTCGCGCGCCAGTTCGGCGCCGCCGCGGAGGGGTTCGCGCTCGTCGGCCACGGAGAGGGTGATGGTCAGATCGCGGGTGGCAAGGGGCAGTGACAGTTCGTAGACCCGCTGCCGCACTTCCGCCAGGAAGACCTCGCCGGCCGACCCCATGGCGCCGCCGATGACGATGACGCTGGGGTTGAACATATTGACGAGGGCAGAAATGGTCTCGCCCGCCACGCGCGCCGACTTTTGAATCAAGGTGATGGCCAGGGGGTCGCCGGACCGGACGGCCAGGGTGATCTCCTCGAGGGTTAGTGCCCTCTTTTTGACTACCGCAGCCATGGAGCTGTTGGCCCCCTCCTTGATGGCCTGTTCCGCATCCCTGACCAAGGCCCAGCCGCTGGCTACGGCTTCCAGGCAGCCGATCTTCCCGCAGCGGCACTGGGCCGTGGAATCCAGGACCCGGACATGGCCGATGTCACCGGCGGCGCCATTGGCACCGCGGTGGATCCTGCCCTGGGACAGCAGGCCTGCGCCGATTCCGGAGCCGATCTTGCAGTAGATAAGGTCCGCCAGGGAATCACGGCGGCGGGCACGCTCACCGAGGGCCAGCAGGTTGACGTCGTTATCCACCCAGACCGGCGCGTTGAAGCGGTCCTCGAACGGGGTCCGGACGTCGAAGCCGTTCCACCCGGGCATGATGGGGGGAGACACGGGCTGGCCGGAAGCAAAGTCGACCGGGCCGGGAAGGCCCACCACCACAGCCCAGACCGGCACTTTGGAGTTCTTTTCCAGCACCTCGTCCACGAGGGCCATGACTGCCTCAATGGTCTTCTCGGGGCCGCGGGAAATATCCCAGCTGCGGTGCGTGTGCTCCAGGACGTCGCCGTCGAGCGCGGTCAAACCCACCCTGATATGGGCCGCGCCGAGGGCACAGATGATGATCCGCCCCTGCTCGGAGCGAAAGCGCAGGGTCCGGGGCGCACGGCCGCCCGAGGATGCGCCGAACTCTCCCTCGCCGAGGAAGCCGAACTGGATGGCCTGGTCCACGCGCTGGCTGACAACGCCCCTGCCCAGGCCGGTAACCTTGCCGATTTCGGGGCGGGTGGTTGCTTCGCCCGTCCGCACCAGGTTGACGATCCTCAGCAGGCTCGTCACTTCATCGGTCTGGGCTCCGAAGCGGAGGGTGGACTCTGTCGTCATAGTTTCCAATTCTCACACATCAGGACCCACTAAGGCGCGGTTTGCCGTGACTATAGCCAGATGTTCCCGCACTTATGAATAATAGTGACAGAAGAAGGAGGGTGACGATGCCTTTGAACGTGGGGATTATTGGCTCCGGCCCCGGTGTCGCGGCCCTTCACCTGCCGGTGCTGGGGCGGCTTGACGACCTGTTTAATGTGGTGCACGTTGCCGATGCGGGAAGCGGGCGCGCCCGGGTCCTGGCTGAACGGCATGGTGCACGCTGGTCGGAGGGGGAGGCGGACCTGCTGGCAGACCCCGCCGTGGACCTGGTAGCCATCTGCAGCCCGCCCGGTGAGCACTCCCGCCAGATCCTGGCGGCACTCGCCGCGGGCAAACGCGCCATTTTCTGCGAGAAACCGCTGGCCACCAGCAGGGAGGAGGCCGGCCGCGTTGTCTCAGCATGCCGCGAGGCAGGCGCCACACTGTTGGTGGGGACGAACCATCTGTTCGACGCCTCATGGGGGCGCGCCAAGCATCATCTGGTGGCCCTGGAGGGCAGGGTGCAGGCCATCTCGGTGACGCTGGCGCTTCCGCCGAATGACAGGTACCACCGGCTGGTGGGCGAGGGCGGTCCCTTCCCGGGAGCCGGGCGGGGACGCCCGGACCTTGGCAACCCTGCCGTGGCGGCAGGAGTTCTCCGGCAGTTGCTGACCGGCCTCGCAATTCATGATCTTCCTGCGGTGAGGGACATCGCGCCGGGCGTCGATGAAGTGGTCTACGCGCGGCTCGCTTCGCCGATCGGCTACCTGGTGGGGTACCGGGCCGGTGAAGTCCTGGTCCAGTTGGCGCTCACCATGCTTCCGGAGGGGCCGGATGCCCTGTGGCGGATGAGTATCGCCACGTCCCATGACCGCATCGAGGTCAATTTCCCGCCCGCCTTTGTCCACGCCGGAAGCGCTGCCACCAGGGTGCGGAGCGTTGACGGATTGTGGACGGAGTATCCGCGGGATGATGAGGACGGCTATGTGGCCGAGTGGCGACTGCTGGCTTCGCTCCTTGAGGGAGATGCCCCCGTGGAGTACGACGAACTGTTGGCTGACGCTCTGTACGCCATCGATCTGGCCGACGCCGCTGCGGCCAAAGTTCTTGAAGGGGTGCCGCAATGAGTGAAGGTTTGGGGTTCAGCGTTTTCACCGAATTGCCCGCCTATACGGCGGCCGTCGCCGAGCTTCCCGTGAGTGCCGCCCTGGCGGAAAACGCGCATGGTGCGGTGGCGGTGGTGCCAGGAGCCGGCGACTGGTGGCAGGCGATGCTGGCCGCCCGCGCCGGGGGAGCGGCGGCCGTGGTGCTGGCGGATCCTGCTGTTCTTCCGCGGGGAGCCGTTGAGTCGGAGCGTTGGCCCGGGGACATCCCGGTGATCGTTGAACGACCCCGCATCCGCCCGGATCTTGTAGCCGCCGCGGTTGCGGCACGACGCGGCAGCCCCGCCCGGATCATCACCGTGGAGTGCGCCGCCCCCGCTGCGGGCCTCGGTGCGCTCATCTGCGACGGCTTCGGCTGGATGCGGTCCCTTGCCGGCGGAGCGGTGGCATTTCAGTCAAGCATTGCCACAGTGCACAGCAGGATCGCACTCCTGCACGCAGGCGACTCCCAAGGCGGGACTGTTCCTGCCACCCTTTCGGCAACCGCCATCGGTGGTCCTCATGCCGGAGGCCTGCTCCAGGTGCTGGCCCTCGGCGAGGTGCGGACGGAGGTCACCGTGGACCAGCCCGCCGGGCTCGCCCGGGTGGAAACCGTCACTGAAGAAGGGTCTTTACGGGCTCCGGAACGCTACGAATCGTCAGCACGCCTGGCGCTTCGCCGGGCCTTCGATGCCTGCTTGGCGGACGACCCGGCAACGGACCTCGCGGAGCTGCTGCAGGACATGGCGCTGACCCGGGCCCTGCTCGATGCGTAGGCAGAGCGTCCCCATGTCTGATACATACATTCTTATGTTGTTTTCTGACTAAAGTGCAGTATCATGGATAACGGCGCCGGGGTTCCTTCCGGACCCGTTCTCCGGTGTGATGGTGCGCCGGGGGCACACCACGTCGCGTCGACGGCCCGATCGTTCGGGTAGATCACTATGCCACTTTCGCCTTTGAGGCTCCGCCTCCTTGTTGTTGCCCTGCTCTCGGTCTCCTTCCTCGGGGCCCTGGACCATACCGTCGTGTCCACTTCGCTGGCCACCATCGCCGGTGAACTGGGTGCATTGACGCTCATGAGCTGGGTTGTGGTGGGCTACACCCTCGCCAGCACCGTGCTGCTGCCAGTACTCGGCAAACTCGGTGACGTGCTGGGAGCCCGCCGCATCTTTCTCTGCTCGCTGGTGATGTTCCTGGCCGCCTCACTGGCCTGCGGCTTCGCCACAGATATGTACTGGCTCATTGCCGCCCGTGTCCTGCAGGGCATGAGCTCCGCGGGCCTGCAGCTGATGTCCCAGACCATCATTGCCCGCGTCACCACCCAGCGGGAACGGCCCCGCTATATGGCCATCATCGGCGCGGCGTTCCCGATCGCCATCCTGGTAGGCCCCGTCCTTGGGGGTGCCATCACCGACTTTTGGGGCTGGCAGTGGGTCTTCTGGATCAACATCCCGGTGGGGGCTGCGGCGCTGGGCCTGGCGCTCATCGCCGTACCCCATCTGGAGCCCGGCCCCATGCCCCGCCACTTCGATGTTGCCGGGGCGGCGGTCTTCACCACCGCCCTGGTGGCACTGGTGCTCGCCGTTACCTGGGCCGCCGAACGCAGCGCAGGCTTCGCTATGGCCGCCGCGCTCGCGGTAAGCATCGCCGGCTTTGCCGCCTTCTTTTTCATCGAGCGGCGCGCACCCGAACCCATCGTGCCGATCCACTTCTTCGCCAACCGCACCATCGCTGCAGGCACGGCACTCTCGGCGATTATCGGCGTCGGCCTCTTCTCCATCACCGCCTACCTGCCCACGTACTTCCAAATGGCCTACCAGACCACCGCCACCGTCTCTGGGCTGGTTCCCATCGCCACGGTGTTCGGCATGCTCATCAGCAACCTGCTGACCGGATGGCTGGCCAGCCGGACGGGGCAGTACCGGATTTTCCCGATCGTTGGCACCATGATGGGGGCGGCCGGGCTTCTGGTGATGGCCATGCTGCCCGCGGGCCTTCCGCTGTGGGTTCCCATGATGGTGATGGCCGTGGTGGGGATGGGCACCGGGGCGTTTATGAGCCTGATCGTGGCGGTAGTCCAAGGCGCCGCCCCGGCCAGCCAGACCGGCACCATCACGGCAACCATCAATCTGGTGCGGCAGGTGGGGTCCACCGTGGCGACGGCGGTCATCGGCGGAGTGGTTGGCTTCGGCGTCGCCGCGCTCCTGCCGGCAGGCCTTGACGCTTCCACCCTGACGCCGCAGCTCGTGCATGCGGCCGCGCCTGCCATCCAGGCCAGCGTGGCACAGATCTACAGCTCAGTCTTCACTCCGATCTTCATTGCCTTGGCAGCCACCTACGCGGTGGGGATTGTCGCGGCGGTCCTGCTTCCGCACGGCCGCCTCTCCGACGACCCCGTTCCCGCTTCCACCACTTCCGAATCCCTCTCGGCCTGATTTCAAAGGAGACATCATGTCCAACCCCACCATTGCCATCGTCGGCAGCGGACCCATCGGCTCCACTTACGCACGGGTGCTCCTGGAGCAGGTCCCAAACGCGCACGTGGTGATGTTCGAAGCCGGACCGCAGCTCACCGGTGTCCCCGGCGAGAGCGTCCGCAACATCCCCGATCCTGCCGAGAAGGCGCGTGCCCGGGAAATGTCCCAGGGGCCGCAGGCCGGCGCTTACCGGGAATCGCTGGGCATTCCGGCAGGCACCGTTACCGAGGGCATGTTTACCGCCCGGCAGGGCACCCATCTCCTCGACTTCGGCGGTGCGGGCTCCGCCCACGCCCCCTCCTTCCCGGCCGCGGCTGCGGCCACCAATGTGGGCGGCCAGGGCGCCCACTGGACCTGCGCGACGCCGTCGCCCGCCTTCAGCGAAAAGCTCCCCTTCATCGCCGACGACGAGTGGGACGGCCTGGTTGAGGACGCCAAGCAGCTGCTGCACGTCCACAGCGCCGCGTTCGCGGACTCCAAGGTGGGCGAAGCCATCCGGTCCCTCCTCGACGAAGAGTTCGGCGCGGAACTGCCGGACGGCTACGGGGTGGGCACCCTTCCGGTGGCCGGGGACCCGCAGCCGGACGGGTCCGTGCGCTGGGCGGGTGCCGACGTCGTCCTCGGACCGCTGATCGACAAGGACAGCCCGCTCTCGAAGCAGTTCGAACTCCGCGACCTCACCCTGGTCCGCCGGGTGGAGCTGGACGGACAGCGCGTCACCGGCGTCACGGTGCAGGACCTGCGCACGGGGGAGACCTCCTTTGTGGCAGCCGACATCGTGGTGGTGGCCGCCGACGCCTTCCGTTCCCCGCAGCTGTTGTGGGCCTCGGGCGTCCGGCCGCAGGCCCTGGGCCACTACCTGACCGAGCACCCCGTGGTCATCTCCACGGTGGCGCTCGACGCCGAAAAGATGCGCCGCTTCGCCACGGACGAGGACCTCAAGGCTGAGCTGGCCCGGCGTGCGCTGAATTCCGCCGACCCGGTGGCAGCCGTGAACCGCATCCCGTTCTCCGAGCCCGAACACCCCTTCTCGGTCCAGGTGATGTACACCGAGACCACGCCGTTCCCGATGGAGCCGGGCACCCCGTACTCCGAGAACCGCTGGGGCTACGTCAACATGGGCTACGGCTTGCGCAAGCACCCGCGCTTCGAGGACGCCGTCACCTTTGACGACAACGAGCCGGACTACCGCGGCTTCCCGAACATGACCATCGACTACGCGCTCACCGAGCGGGAGGAAACGGAGATCGCCCAGGCCACGGAACGGCTGCGCCGCGCCGGCAAGGCCCTCGGCGTCTTTGTTGCCGAGCCTCGGCTGATGCCCAACGGCTCCAGCCTGCACTACCAGGGCACCATGCGGATGGGCGCCACCGACGATGGCACCTCGGTGGCGGATCCGTGGTCCAGGGTCTGGGGCTACGAGAACCTGGTGGTGGGCGGCAATGCCCTGATTCCGACGGCGACGGCGATGAACCCCACCCTGATGAGCGTCGCCATCGCCGTGCGCGGCGCCCGGAAGGTGGCCGAGGAACTGGGTTCCTGACCCATGCGAATCGTAGAAAGGCGGCCGCTAAAAGGGCGGAACGGCGGGCACGGATAACCTGTGGGTATGAAGAACCTGGACCTGAACCTGCTGCCCCAACTTCAGGTCCTGCTGGAACTGCGCAACATCTCCCGGGCGGCGGAGCGGCTCCAGCTCAGCCAGCCGGCCACCAGCGCGGCGATGGCCAGGCTCCGGCGCCATTTCGACGACGAGCTCCTGGTCCGCAACGGCCGCACCTATGACCTCACGCCCTTTGCCCAGTCGCTGGTCCCGCTGGTTGATGAAGCCATGCTTCACATCCAGCGGGCCACGCGCGTGCGGTCCGGGTTCGACGCCGCCACGAGCGAGCGGGAGTTCATCATTGCCGCCTCCGACTACGCTGCGGCGCTTATCGTGGGGCCGCTGCGCGGGATCCTGCGGGAAGAAGCGCCGGGCGTGTCCGTGGACTTCGTCCCCACCGCAGGCTCCGGGATCCAGGGCCAGATGACCGACTACTCCAAGATCGACCTGCTGGTGGGGCCCACGGGGTACCAGATGCAGGGAGCCAGCAAGCAGCTCTTCCGTGACAGCTTTGTGGCCGTGGCCGACGCCGGGAATCAGCTGCTCCAGCAGCCCCGCCTGACCCTCGAGGACCTGACCGCGGTGCCGCACGCCGTCGGCTATTTCGGCGAGGGCATCAGCACCCCGGCGGACAAGCTGTTTGAGTCCCGCGGCATCCAGCGCCGGGTGGCTGCCGTGGTGGCAGGCTTCCTGTCCCTGCCGCTCCTGGTCGAAGGCACGGACCTTGTGGCACTCGTCCCGCGGATGCTGGCCGGACGGGCGCAGCGCGGTGCGGACATCGCGGTGCTGGAGTTCTCCGGCGGAACCGAAGCGTCACTGGTGGAGGCGATGTACTGGCACCCGTCCCAGGCGGAGGACCCGGCGAGCGTGTGGCTGCGGTCAGTGGTCCAGCGCTCCTGCGCCCGGCTTCACGAGCTCTTCCCCGTCACTGCCCATCCGGTGGCTATCCATGCGGCGGATGCCCCGTAGACCCACGGCGCGTACCCGCTGCCGGAGGGGGTACCCTGCATCATTCTTCCCCTGTGACGGGTGGTTGCGCAGCCGTAGACTCGTGCTGAAACGAGCCGTGCAGCGACTCAAACACCCCAAGGAGGACTGTTATGAGCAATGTAACCACCAGCCCTGAGGCGGCGGCCGCCGCGCAGACCCTGTTCCGGGTGGCACTGGGAGGAGTGCTCGTGGCCCACGGATCCCAAAAACTCTTCGGCTGGTTCGGCGGGGGAGGCGTCGAAGGCACCAGTAAGGGCATGCACGCCATGGGGTTCCGCCCCGCTAAAACAAGCGCCGTCCTTGCGGGCGTAGGTGAAGCAGGAGCCGGGCTCGCCTTGGCCCTGGGTTTGGCCACCCCTGCCGCCGGCGCCGCTGCCGCAACCACCATGGGCGTCGCGGCCAGCGTCCACGCCCCGAACGGATTCTTCGCCCAGGAGGGCGGCCTTGAGTACCCGGCCGTGCTGGGCCTGGCAGCCGCCGCGTTCACTATCGGCGGCTCC
This sequence comes from Pseudarthrobacter sp. B4EP4b, assembly GCF_006680095.1. Classification (NCBI taxonomy): domain Bacteria; kingdom Bacillati; phylum Actinomycetota; class Actinomycetes; order Micrococcales; family Micrococcaceae; genus Pseudarthrobacter; species Pseudarthrobacter sp. B4EP4b. The sequence goes on from NZ_VHIJ01000044.1 coordinate 42,162, forward strand.
GGCCCGTTCTCCCTGGATGCGCTTACCGGCCATGTCCTGGACCGGCCGTGGATGCGGATCACCGCTTTGGCCGCGATCCCCACCGCCATCGCCATCCAGGTTTCCCGCCGGCGCAAGGCCCTCGCCGCAGACGCTGCGGCCCCGGCCGCCGGCACTGCGGCGGAAGATGCCTGAGCCCGTGGCCCTGACTATCTGCGGGACTATCCGCGCGGCGGATACCACCTAGACCTAGGACGCCGTTCCCCTTCCGGCCCATCCCTGCGAAAGTCGAGGAAACACGCTTTCGGAAGGATCTCCCATGCCCGCTTCCAGCCAGCGCCTGGCCGGCAAGACCGCCGTCATCACCGGAACGGCCAGCGGCCAGGGCAGGGCTGCCGCGCTCGCCTTCGCCGCGGAAGGGGCCTTCGTGGTGGGCTGCGACATGGACGACGACGGCGCCGCGGCCACGGTTGCGGCGGTCACCGAGGCCGGGGGCCGGATGAGCAGCAGCCGGGTTGATCTCACGGATGAGGCAGCCGTGGCGGCCTGGGCTGCGGAGGTCGCCGCCAACCACGGCCAGGTCCACATCCTGTACGCCAACGCCGCAGTCACGCGCTTCGCCCCGGTGGAGGAACTCACCTTCGATGACTGGAAGTGGAACATTGAACACGAGATGGACGTGGTGTTCCTGCCGGTCAAGTACTTCTGGCCGCAGCTGATCCAGGCTGCCGACAGCGCCATCGTCCTGGTGGGCTCCACGGCGGGGGTGACCGGTTCCATGACCAACGGCCGGCTGGCCCACACCGCCACCAAGGGGGCGGTGGTGGCCATGACCAAACAGCTGGCCGCCGAAGGTGCGCCGCACGGACTGCGGGTTAACGCGGTCAGCCCGGGGATGATCCGTACCGCGGCCACCGAGGGCAACCTCCTCGCTCCCGACCATCCGATGCGGACCATCGCCGGCAGCATCCCGCTGGGCCGGATCGGGGCGCCCGAAGAAGTGGCAAAGTGCGCCCTGTTCCTGGCGTCGGACGAGGCCTCATATGTCACCGGCGCCAACTTGATGGTCGACGGCGGCTGGTCGGCCGTGCTGCCGGGCTAATTGTTTGGTTACCGCAGGGCGTCGGAGACCGACTTGGCACCGCCGTGGGATGTCTGGCCGCCGTCCACCGGGATCTCGGCACCCGTCACGAAGGAAGAGAGCGGGCTGAGCAGGAAAAGCACGACGGCGGCCACCTCCTCCACGCTGCCGGTACGTCCCAGCGGGGTTTCGGCCAGGGTGGCCTGCCGGAACTCAGGCTTGGCACCCGCCGTCATGGGTGTTTCGATAAAGCCCGGATGGACCGTGTTGACCCGGATCCCGCGCGGGCCAAGTTCCATGGCTGCCACCTGGGACAACCCGCGGAGCGCCCACTTGCTCGCGGTGTAGGCCACTGGATAGTGCGCCGTGAGCCCGGCAACGGAGCCGACATTAACAATCGAAGTGCCGCTTCCCATCAAGGGTGCGAGCGACTGGATTCCCAACAGGCTGCCGGCGACGTTGACCTCGTAGACCTTCTGCAGGTCGGCAACTGACGCCTCCAACAGCCGGCTTCGCTGGGTGATGCCGGCGTTGTTGACCAGCCCGTCCACCTGCCAGCCCTGGGACCGGATCCAGGAAGCGAGTCCGGACCAGCCGGAGGCATCGCCCACGTCCAGCTGCCGGTACACCAGGGCGCCGGCCGAGGCCGAAGACCCCGCGCTTAGCCCGGCGGGCATTTCCGCCGCCAGGTCCGTTGCGATCACCCGCGCCCCGGCCTCCGCCAGCAGGCGCGCCTCCGCGGCACCCTGGCCCTGGCCTGCTCCGGTGACCACCACCGTCCGGCCCTCGAGCTGGAGGGAAACCACCTAGATTCCGGAAGGAGCCGCAGCGGCCACCCGGTTGCGCGGACGGGTCCGGGCGGGAACCCGGGTCACGGCCTCGCGCCGGGTACCCACGGTGTTCTCGATGATTCCGATCCCTTCCACCGTCATCTTCACCACGTCGCCGGTTTTCAGCGGCGGGGGAGTGTGGGCGCCGTTCCGGCCCCAGAGTTCGGCCAGGCAGCCGCTGCCGCAGGTGCCGGAGCCCAGCACGTCGCCCGGCCGCACCACTGAGTCCTGCGAGGCATAGGCCACCAGCTCCGCGAACGGCCAGCCCATGTTGGAGAGCAGATCCTGGCCGATCGCTTCCCCGTTGACCTCAACAGCCATGGAGATGGGCAGGAAGCCCTCGGCGTCGTGCCGGTCCTCGAACTCGTCCGCCGTGACAATCCAGGGGCCGAGCGTGTTGGCGAAATCCTTGCCCTTGCACGGCCCCAGGCTGACCTTCATTTCCCGGCGCTGCAGGTCCCGCGCCGACCAGTCGTTGAGCACGGTGTACCCGAAGATGTGCCGGTGCGCCTCCTCCGCGCTCAGGTTCCGCCCGTCGCTGCCCGGAACGCGTCCGACGACGGCGGCCACTTCCGTTTCAAAGTCCAGGTCCGTGCAGCCAGCCGGAATACCGATGACCTCGCCGGTGCCCGTCACCGTGTGCGGGTTGGCGAAGTAGAAGGTGGGCGCCTCGTACCATTCGGGCACCACGCCGGCCACACCGTCGATGCTCTTCCGCACGCCTTCGACGTGTTCCTCGAAGGCCACGAAGTCCCGGATGGTGGCGGGCACCAGCGGGGCGAGCAGGCGCACGTCCGCGAGCGGAACGGCAGCAGCGGAGGCGATGACCTGACGGGCAAGTGCCAGCGTCTCCTCGAGTCCGGCGTCGAGCAGGGTCTGGACGGATTGGCCTTCGGGCAGGGCATAGCAGTTTCCGTCGTCCACAAAGCCGGACTGCGTCCCGCCGTCGTGATCCCAACGGGCAATCTTGACCATGTAAGTGTTCCTTAAGCGTTGCGTCGGGCGGCCAGGGCGGCCGCCGCGGTGATGCCCAGCGTGCGTGCGTTGCTGCCCAAAACCCGGGTTTCGTCGTCGGCAGGAAGTCCGGCGGCCTGCACCTCGTCCACCGGGAGGTCCGATCCCATGTCGAACGGGTAGTCCGAACCCAGCAGTACCTGCTCCGGACCGGCGGCGGCCACGAGTGCCCGCAGTTCAGCGGGGCTGTGGACGAGCGAGTCGAAATACAGCTTCTTCAGATACGAGGACGGCGGCTGGACGCAGCCGTGTGCCTCGGGGCGGACCTTCCACGCGCGGTCGGAACGGCCCAACGTCGTGGGAAGATACCCGCCGCCATGCGCTGCCACAACCTTGAGCTCCGGGTGCCGGTCCAGGACGCCGCTGAAGATCAGGTGGGACAGGGCCACCGCGTTCTCGGCCGGCTGGGACACGGTGTTGGCCAGGTAGAAGCGGTCCAGCCGTTCATCCAGCGAGCAGCCGAACGGGTGCAGGAACACCAGGGCGCCCAGTTCCTCCGCGCGGCTCCAGAACGGCTCAAGCCGGGGGTCGGACAGTTCCACGGTGCTGCGCTCCGGATCGTTTGGGGTGGCGGCGAACGAACCGATCTCCACACCCAGCAGCCCACATTCGAGCACGGCATGGTCCAGGCCTTCCACCATCAGGGCAGGGTGCTGGAGCGGGACCAGGCCCAGGCCATTGAGGCGGCCCGGCGCGCGGTCCACAAATTCGCGGACCGCCTGGTTGGCTGTCTTTGCCACCTGCAGGGCCAGTTCCTCGCCGGCGAAGTAATAGAAGTGCGACGGCGACGGGGAGACCAGCTGCACGTCCACGCCTTGAGCATCCATGTCCGCGAGCCGGCGGTCCAGGTCCGTCAGCTGAGGCCAGCGCTCCTTGATCATCCGGCCCGAAGCCGCCATAGATTCGGGTCCGTTGCGCCGCACCTCCAGGGCCTGCTGCGCGCCGAAGCCCTCGGGATCGGCCTCGGCCACGAGCTGCTGCAGGGCCGGAAGCAGGATGTGGGCATGGACATCCACGGTGGGGGCTTGAACAGAATCGGTGCTCATGCGGGTTCCTTAACGAGGCTGGAGATTGAATGCATGAGGCCGGGCACATTGGCATCCCGGACGCCGTCGAGCATCCATTGGCCCAACTGGACGGACGCGTTAACAACTGCCTTTGCCCTGTCCAGGCGGCGGTCGGTGAACTCTTTCCAGAGCGTCTCCGTAACGTCGTCGGCACTGATCAGGAGTTCGGCAAGCACAGCCGCATCCTCCATCGCCATGGCAGCACCCTGCGCAATAGTGGGCGGGCAGCTGTGCGCGGCGTCGCCGATGATGACGCTGCGGCCGCGGTTCCAAGGGCCGTCCACCAGGTGGGTGGTGAACCACGTGTAGTTGATGCGGGCGCCGTGGTCCAGGTTGGCGCGGATCTCGTTCCACGGTCCGCCGTAGGCTGCGGCGAGTTCAGCCATGATGCGGGGGCCGTCCTCGTGCTTGCGCTCCTGGGCCTTCTCCACCAGGTAGGCGTAGATGGTGTCAGGACCGGTGGGGCAGTAGCCGGCGATGAAGCAGGGGCCGCCGTAGGTCAGGTCCGTGCGGATCACTTCCTCGGGGCGCTCCACGAAGGCACGCCAGATTCCCATGCCCGTGGACTGGGGTTCGACCTCGATGCCGATGGCCTTGCGGACGGCCGAGTGCAGGCCATCGGCGCCGATCAGCAGGTCGTAGGTGGCGCTGCCGCCGTCGGCGGTGCCCACGGTGACGGACCCGCCGTCGTCCGTTATTCCGGTGACGGTCCTGCCGTAGCTGATGCGGGCGCCGGCCTCCTCGGCGCGTTCGCGGAGGATGGCGGTGAGGTCCGGGCGGTACATGCCCATGGTGGCGGGAAGGTCCTCGCCGCCGGTCCGGATGTCTTCGAGGACAGCGATGACGGTGCCGGCGGGGTCCGGGGCGCGCAGGCCCAGGGTGCTGAACCCGTAGCCCTTCGCCTCCACCTGGTCCCAGACGCCGAGCTGCCGGAGCACCCGCAGGGCGTTGCCCTGCAGGGTGATGCCGGACCCGAGGGTCTGCGGGGCGTCCGCCTTTTCGAGGATTTCAACTTGGATTCCGGCGTCGGCCAGGAGGATGGCTGCGGCCAGCCCAGCGGCTCCCGCCCCAACGATTCCGACGTTCTGTACTGCTGCCATCGCTGACTCCTTTGTATTGACGGCGATACTGCTGGTGATTGTTGCTGTTTTAACTGAAGCTACCGGACGGCGATCGGGTTGACCGGTGATCCGACTGCCCCGGTGATGGGGAGCGGGGCTGCCGTCAGCAGGAAGTCGTACCTGCCGTCCGCCGCGCACGCCTCGGCCAGTCCGTCCGGGTCCCACATCTCGCCCAGGAACAGGCCAAGGTTGGGGATCGCGATCTGGTGCAGGGGCTGGAAGGCGGCGTCGAACTCGTTCGGACGGACCTCGAAACCCCAGGTGTCGGTGGCGATCCCGGCAATTTCGCTGCGGTGCAGCCAGGGCGCGGCAGTAAAGGACAGCCCCGGGGCCGACCCGCCTGCGTAGTCGCCCCAGCCGTCACGGCGGACACGGGTGTACTGGCCGGTGCGGATTATCACGATGTCGCCCCGGCCCACGGCTGACCTGGGGCCTTGGAGTTCGATGGTCCGCTGGAGGTGTTCGGGGGTGATCGCGAATCCGTCCGGCAGTTCGCCGTCGTTCCTTCCCAGTTCGGGGCCGAGCGCCCGGCCGACGTCGAGCAGCACGCCGCGGGTGACGATCTTGGCGGCGGCGGTTTCGATGCCGGTCACCAGGTCGCCTTCGGAGGTGACCACGTCCCCGGCGGCGCGGCCGTTCCAGGCCTTGCCCTGGTCGAAGATGTGGCCCAGGCCGTCCCACTGGGTGGAGCACTGCAGCGGCATGGCGATGACGTCGTCCGCTCCGCCGAAGCCGTGCGGGAAGCCCTGGTTGCCGCGCTCTGCGTCCACGCCCGTGTCCGTCATGGTGTGGACGGGGTTGGTGCGGCGGCGCCAGCCCTTCTGCGGGCCGTTGGTGTCGAACGGCTGTGACAGCGAGAACGCCTCGCCGGTTTTCACCAGTGCTGCGGCTTCGATGCGCTTTCCGGCGTCGATGAAGTTGAGGGTACCCAGGACGTCGTCCTGGCCCCAGCGGCCCCAGTTGTTGTGGGCCTGCGCCATGGCCCGGATGCTGCCGAGCGGGTCTTCACGCCGGATGACCGGGGAATCAGTTGATTCCCCGGTTCCGGTTGGTGCTGTGTCCTGGGTGGTCACTGGACACCTTCACGTGTGGTTTCGTCCTTGCAGTGGATGAGCTGGGTGCCCAGCCCGGTGATGGTGCCTTCCATAACGTCCCCGTCCTGGAGCAGGCGGCCCCAGTGCTGGCCGTTGCCGGCGGGGCTGCCGGTGAGCACCAGGTCGCCCGGGCGCAGCGGCATGATCTGCGACGCTTCGCTGACCAGCTTCGCCACACCGAAGATCATGTCCTGCGTGGACTCGTCCTGCATGGCTTTTCCGTTGACCTTCAGGGTGACCTGGACGTCCTGCGGGTCGCCGAAGAACTTGGCCGGGACCAGCAGCGGGCCGGTGGGCAGGAAGCCCGGGGCGTTCTTCGCGCGGTACCAGTCCGAGCCGATGGCGGGCATGTCCTTGCGGAAGACGTACTCGCGGGTGGTGATGTCGTTGACCATGGTGTAGCCGAACACGTGCTCCAGGGCCTCCTCGGGGGTGACCCGGAACGCCGTCTTCCCGATCACCGCCGCCAGTTCCAGCTCCCAGTCGTGGGACTTGGAGTAGGACGGCAGGGTGAGGTCGTCCGTGGCGGACGCGATCGCCGTCGGGAGCCCGATGAAGAAGTACGGCGTGCCCTGGCCTGCGCGTTTGTCCATCATGGCGGCGGTCTTGGCGCGCACTTCCTCCTCGTCCTCGCCGGGTTCGCGGTGGGCTGCGGCAAGGTCGATGACGTGCTTGCGGTAGTTCGCGCCGGTCTGCAGGACCTGCGCGGGCTCCACCGGAGCAAGGATTTCGACGGCGGCCAGCGCCAGGCCGGTGTCCTTGCCTGCCGAGGCGGCCAGGCTGTCCAGCTGGGGTTCAGTGGTGTCCCAGTGCTCGATCAGGGAGTTGATGTCCCCGTCCAGCGGCAGGACCCGGCCTTCAACCAGCAGGCCGGCGCGTGCCTTGGCGTCGCCGGCTTCCTGGAACCGGATGAGTGCATAGGTTTCAGCCATGGTGTCTTAGCCCCGGCCCTGCTTGGCGTAGGGGTTCAGGAGGGCTTCCTTCATTTCCGGTGAGGCGCCTTCCTCGGTGGCGGTGAAGCCTTCGGCCGGCGGGAAGGATTCGGTCATGGAGTGCGGCATGGCGCCGTTCTTGTAGAAGTTGTTGGAGCCGAGCGAGGGCTTCCAGGTGTTGGCTTCCCAGTCCGGGACGTAGTTGCGGTAGCCGCCGGAGTTGAGCTCCACGCGCAGGCCGGAGGGGTCGCGGAAGTAGAGGAAGTTCTGCTCGCCCACGCCGTGGATGGAGGGGCCGTATTCCATGGGGGTCCCGTTTTCCATCATGACGTCGGCGGTGCGGAGCAGGTCTTCGGTGGCGTCAACCCAGAAGGCGATGTGGTTGACGCGACCGGCACGGCTGGAGGTGTCCAGGACAACGCCGAGGTCGTGGGACTTTTCGTTGGTGGTCAGCACGGAGAACACGGTGATGGGGGCTTCGTCCAGGTCCACGAACGCCATGACGCGGAAGCCCAGGGCTTCGTTGTACCACTTGGCGAAGCCGCGGACATCGGAGGACGCAACGGTGACGTGGTCCAGGAAGCGGGGGGCGGCGGCGTGGCTGCTGCGGCGCTCCGGGCGGTCCGGGTAGGTGGACTCGAAGCTGGGCTCGGCCACGAACTTTTCCACGTCATAGAAGAGGCGCATGTGGTGGCCGTAGGGGCCGGTGAATTCGTAGGCCTTGCCGTAGCCGTGGCCGCCGGCGGTCCAGGTGCCCTGCACGCCGGTCGCTTCGACGCGCTGGGCTGCGGCTTCAAGTGCTGCCTGGGAGTTGGTGCGCCAGGCCATCCGGCCCAGGGACGCTTCGGGGCCTTCGGTGATCACCAGGCTGTAGCGGTAGTAGTCGCCCCAGCAGCGCAGGTAGACGTTGCCGTCCACGCGGTCGATGATGCGCATGCCGAACTTTTCCTCGTAGAAGCGCGCCGAGGCTTCGACGTCCGGAGTGGTGATCTCGAGGTGGGCAAGATGGGAGAGGGGAGTTTCCACGTTGAAGTCCTTTTGGTTACTGGCTGCTGTCGGTTTGGTGCAGGTCCTGTAACTACTGTGAGGCACTTCATATATTTGGGGAAGGCGAGTTTTTCGATATCAACTATCCGTCGCGCCGATACCTCCCGGCTGGGACGCTCTCTCACTTAATGCGCTTAAACGGCCAACGCCCGCTCACTTTCTTGGGGAAAGTGAGCGAGCGTTGGCCAAAATGGCGCATCCAGTGAGAGGGCGTTCCGGCGGCTACTCCTTGCCGAGCTTCGCGGCCGAGGTCTTTTCGCCGGAGACGCTGTTGAGCGCCCGTAGGTCGAAGATGCCGTTGATGTCCGCCTGCTTGGTGGTGCCGGCAGTGACGCCGTCGGCCAGGAGCTTCTGGTAGGTTCCGGCGAGCGGGTCCACGGTGAACACGATGTTCTTCAGCGACCGGTCGATCACATCGGCCTTCAGCTCGGCCCCGGCGGCTTCCTTGAGTGCTGCGTTGATGACGGTGGCCTTCTCGCCGTCGGCGGCCTTGTTCAGCCACTCAACCGACTTCACGTGGCCCTTCAGCAGTGCCTTCACGGTGTCCGGGTGGTCGGCGGCAAACTTCTGGTTGACGATCAGGATGGTGGTGGGGAACTCGCCCGGCTTGCCGGACAGCGAACCGTCCCACAGGTCCTTTTCGTCCACCAGCACCTTGGCGCCGGCGGTCAGTACCAGGCGGGAGGCCCAGGGCTCAGGCAGCCACGCGCCGTCGAGCTTTCCGTCCTGGAACAGCTTAAGGGTCTGCGCGTTTTCGGTGGGGTTGATGGCGACGTCGCCGCTGCCGTCCACGTTGGTCTTGTATCCCTGGGCGGTGAGCCAGGCGCGGAGGGCCACGTCCTGCGTGCCCCCGAGCTGCGGGGAGGCCAGGGTCTTGCCCTTGAGGTCTGCCGCGGAGTTGATCTCCGGCTTGACCACCAGCTGCGCGCCGCCGGCTGCAGCGCCGGCGACGATGTTGATCGACTCGCCGCCGCTCTTGACGAAGGAGTTGATGGCCGGGTTCGGGCCGATGTAGGTGGCGTCGATGGCGCCGGCGTTCAATGCTTCGATGGCGGCGGGGCCGGCGTTGAAAACCTGGGTGGTCAGTTTGGTGTCGCCGAGTTCGTCGGCGATGTAGCCCTGGCTGACGCCGACCAGGGCGGGGGCGTGGGTGACGTTGCCGAAGTAGCCGAGCTTCAGTTCGGCGGCGGGGTTGCCGGAAGGAGCGGTTTCCCCGGCGGCGGCCGGTGCACCGCTGCCGTTGTTCACGGTGGCGGCGACGGCCGCGCCGCCTCCCACCAGGGCGAGGAGGACGGCGGCGATGCCGATCTTCTGCCCGAGCGGACGCTTGGGGCGGGAGGACTGGCCGGCCACGATGCGGGTGGAGCCTTCGTGGCTCTCCGGGCTCTTGTTCGAGGGGTCTGACATGGGAAATTCCTTTGCTGGGGCGGGTGCTGAAATGAGAGTACGGAGCACCCGCCGGCGCCACAATCAATCCCGACGCAGGCGTTCACGCAGCGTCGCGAACGCTCAACAGGACGTAGCCCGGCGTTAAGGAACGTCTTAGGAAGACACACAACAAAGGACGTACGACGGCGGCCCGCGGCTTGGCAGCGGCGCGGACGTCCCGGCAGCAAGGCTCTTAAACGCCAGTGGAGCGGTACCGCCCGTGGACAGGGCTGGTACCGCTCCACTGTTGCTCTCTTCCCGCGGCTGCTGCCCGGATCAGTTCCCTGCGGCCGCCAGCCGTGGCTGCTGTACTGCTCCCTGCTGTACCGCCGCCGGCGTGAACCTGGCCCCGGTATCCGGGAAAGAAGGCACCTCGATCCGGGCGTGGGTGTGGACCTCCTGGACGGTCCTGCGCGTGTGCTCGGCGATCTCTTCCATGGTGGCCACCCACATGCCGTCCATCCCCTTGACCCGCTCGATGAGCCGTTCCAGGGCCACGGCCTTGGAGGGCCGGCCGGAGATGAAGGGGTGGTTGGTGAGGACGAAGCAGCTGCCCTGGGCGTGGTGGGCCTCCGCCTCGAGGGTCCACATTTCGAGGACCTTGGCGGGGCTTTCGATCACGCCGCTGCCGGTCACGCCGGGGTAGAACGCGTACTGCTCCCAGTCGTCCAGCGTCCAGTCCACGGGAATCTCCACGATGTCCCGGGAATCGCCCGGGGCGACGCTGAAGCGGTAGGGGGCGTCGCCGTCGAGCAGGCTGGAATCGTAGAGGAAGCCGCGGTCCGCAAGGAGTGCGGGGGAGTGCCAGTTCAGCTCCCACCAGGGTGCCCGGTAGCCTACCGGCTCCACGCCGGCGGCTTTGGCGAGCGCCTCCAGCCCGCGGTCGATGTAGCGGGCCTCCGTTTCGGCGGCGATACCCTGCATGGGCTCGTGCAGGTAGCCGTGGTGCGCCACCTCATGTCCGGCGTCCACGATCCGCCGGACGGTGTCCGGGTAGCATTCGGCCGTGAAGCCGGGAACGAAGAACGTGGCGCGGATGTCCTGGCGCTGGAGGATCTGCAGCAGCCGGGGAACAGCCACCTTGGGTCCGTAAGACTGGTGCGTCATCAGGGACATCCGGCGGGTGCTCTTCGGATCGTGGGCGATGGTGCAGGATTCTGCGTCGACGTCGAACGTGAAGGATGCGGCCGCGCGCTTGCCCTCAGGCCAGGTGATCGGGTGGGCGGAATCGGCGAATGCTTCAAGAGTCATGATGGTCCTAGCGTTACGGGAAGTGCGGACGGGAAGGTCAGAGCGCTGCCGGTGTGCCGGGAGCGGATGCTCCGGTCAGCTCGGGGGAAAGCTCGGCTGCGGGAGCCGGGGCATCGATGAATTTCCGGTGCATCTTCGGACCCAGGATGGCGTAGCTGGCGGCGCTGGCAAGGCCGCCGGCGAGCCAGGACAGGTCCCAGCCGCCCAGGGCCACGGCGATGGGGCCCTGCATGGCGGGAACGAGCCCGTACATAAACAGCCAGGTGGCGAAGATGCCCACCAGGAGGGAGGTGACGCCTGCCCAGTTGACGCCGGGAAGCCGCCTGGTGCCGACGCCGTCGAACAGTCTTTCGGGATTGCCGGGCCAGCGCTTGTCAACCCAGAAGTAGTGCACCAGCATCACGCCGCCCCAGGCGGCCACCCAGGCCACCAGGCCGATGAGCCAGGCGTCCAGGACTGCAGCGAAGTCCTCCTGGAAGATAAAGAAGACGACGGCGGCGAGCGAGAAGACGCCGACGAACAGGTTGAGCTTGCGGCGGCTGATGGTGATGTCCAGTGCCTGCGTGGCGACGGAGAAGGTGTAGATGTTCAGGATGTTGGTGGCGATGGGGCCGTGCAGCACCATCAGCAGCACCGGCAGCGCCATGACGCCGAAGTTCTGCACGATGAGCTTGCCGGGATCGATCTCGCCGCTGTTGGTGGCCAGGCTTGCGCCGAGCACCCCGAGCCAGACGACGGGGATGAACTGGCCCAGGACGGAAGCCAGGTAGACCTTCTTCTTGGGAACTTCGGTGCCGACGAACCGGGAGTAGTCGGCCGCGTAGGTGAACCAGGTGATACCCCAGCCGATGCCGATGGCGGTCATCACCGCGCTCATGGCGGCGATGCGTTCGGACCCCTCAAGGATGTTGCCTGCGGGGCCGGCGTAGCCCCAGTCGATCTTCATGCCGAACCAGGCCACGGCGGACATCACGGCGAGGATGATGATGGTGGGCGGGACGGTCCACTTTTCAAAGGCGGCGATTGCCTTGTAGCCGAACCAGGCGATGGCCACCTGCGCTGCCATGATGGCCGTGGCCACGCCGATCTTCCAGGCATAGTTATGGGCGGTGGGATCCACCCAGCCGAGGGTGCCGAACAGTGCCATGACGAGGTCCAGGATGATCCAGGTGTTGACCGCGCACCAGCCGATCACCAGGAGGGCCTGGATGGCTGCGGGAAGGTAGTTGCCCCGCCGGCCGAAGGCGGCCCGGGCGAGCACCATGCCGGTGGCGCCGGTCTTCTGGCCGAGCAGGACGAAGCAGCCGAAGAGCAGCATGCCGATCAGGTTGCCCAGCACCAGGACCGTCACGGTATCAGCGAAACCCAGCCCCAAGTGGATTCCGAGGGCGCCCAGGACCCAGTTGATCGGTGCCAGGTTGGCGCCGGCCCAGATCCAGAACTGGCCTGAAACCTTGTGCGTGCGCTGGGATTCCGGGATTGGCTGGAGCCAGGCTTCGACGTCTTCCACATGGGTGGACTGCTCGATTCCTGGGCTTGTGGGTTTTTGTTGCATCGGGGCCTCTTCGTTGAGGGGATGGGGATTCCTCAAGATTATGTGTCCGGAGCCACATCCACCATCTACAATGTGTCTTGAGCTTTCCCCTTCTATATGACGGAGTGTCATGCCAGTCCGATTGGAAGATGTGCTTCGGCACTCCACCGTTGTTGCCGCCGATCCTGTGGTCCGTGCGGCGGCTGGAGCTGTCCCGCAAACCCAGCTCCGCTGGATCCACTCGAGCGAGGTTTTGGACATTGCGTCGCTGCTCGGCGGCGGGGAACTCCTGCTCACGGGAGGCCAGGCCCTTGCCTCTGCCTCCGATGAGCGCCGGATGGGCTACATCCGTGACCTTGCTGAGCGCGGGGTGGCGGCGCTCGCCGTCGAGACCGGAAGTGTGCTGCCATCTATTCCTTCCTCGATGATTGCCGCCGCTGAGGAGGCCGGCCTTCCGCTCATTGAACTGCGCCGTGTGGTGCCCTTCGTCGCGGTGATGGAGGCCATCAACTCACAGCTGGTCAGCCAGTCAGCCGCCCAGCTGCAGCAGGCGGACCAGGCAAGCCATGCCATGGCGGTGGAGCTCGCCCACGGAAGCGGCCTTGACCGGATCCTGGCGGTCCTCGCAGCAGCGACGGGCTCTGACGTGCTGCTCATGTCCACTGCGGGAGTGGCACTGGCCAGTGCAGAGCCGAACGGGCACTCGGATGATCCAGGAGTGCCAGTTCTCCGAGACGCCTCGGGGGAGGCCGGAAAGACCATCCACATCGAGGTCCCGGTGCGCGGGATCCCGTCTGCCCGGTTGACGCTGCACGTCCGGGGTGACGCCGATGTGAATCTCGCGAGGATAGCCGGGAACAGGTCCGTGGACATTCTTGCCCTGGCGCTGTTGCAGCGGATGCCGCCCGGTTTGAAGGAGATGGCCGGGGCGGCCTTGATCCGGGCCATAGATTCCGGCAAGCAGAACTGGCGGCTGCAGGAGCTGGGGCCGGCAGCAGGCATTCCCGTGTCTGCGCAGGTGGTGGCTGTAGTTGTCCGCTCGCCTGCTTCCAAACAGCTGCGAAGGAATGTGGAGCACCTCCTGGATCCGGGCGGGCAGCACGGCGCCAGCTACGCGGACAACGCGGAACTGCTGGCGCTCGCTGTCCTCCGCCCGGGGAACGCGCAGGATGAACGGCAAAAGATTGTTCACGGCCTGCAGTCACTCGAAGTGCCGGAGGGCACTGTCAGTGCAGTCGGCCCGGTGGCTTCAGGGATTTCCGCGGCCCCTTGGTCCCTGACTGAGGCGAGGCTCACCCTGGAACTTGCAGCCGACGTCGGCCGGTCCAGGTCCTCGGCAAGCACACCCGGGCACGTGCTGGACGCGCAGGCATTCGCCGTGGAACGGCTGGCGGTCCAGGCCATGGATGAGGGCCGGCGCCGGGACTTCGTCAGCCAGCAGCTGGCCGCCGTTCTTGCGCACGACGCCGAGCGGCACTCCCAGCTGGTGGAGACGCTGCGGGTCTGGCTGGACTCCGGGTGCAACACGGCGCAGGCGGCGCGGGAGCTCCATGTGGAGCGCCAGTCCATGCACCAGCGGCTGCAGCGGATCTTCTCCTTGTGCGGAGGCGATCCCCGGGGAACGGGCCGGCTGGCGGCCCTGCACCTGGCCACCCGCCTGGCCGCGCTCGAGTCGAAATAACTGGGACGCCCCACCAGCCCGGACGCTCTCTCACTTAATGTGCGTTTCGGGCGGACGCTCGCTCACTTAACGCGGGTTTTGGACCAACCCTCTCTCACCTGCCATCGCGCCGTCGGCAGGCCTGTGGATAACTTCTGCAGCGTTCCGCCTTATCAAGGCACAATGCCAGCATGCGAAAGCAAAATTTGTTGCCCCCGCCGTTGGCTGAGGCTCCATTTACCTTCGGCTCGGCAAGGGCTTCGGGCGTCACGCTGGACAGACTTCGGCGCAAAGATGTAGTTAACGTGGGCCGCGGTCTCTACCGCCCGGCGGACTGGGACTTCGATCTGGAAGGCGCCGCCAGGGCGTTGTCCGCTGCGTCGCCCGGTGCCTGGATCTCACACGTGACTGCGGCCCGGCTACGGGGCCAGGTGCTGCCACCCTGGCTGGCAGATTCCACAGAGCTCCACCTCAGCAAGCCGCGCGCCCTGCCGTCGGTCCGCCGAAAGGGCATACTCGGGCACACGGTCGTGGCTCGTGAAGACGAGATCGAACTGGTCGATGGCATCCGCCTGAGCACGAGGTCACGTACCTGGCTCGATCTGGCGCGGGTCCTGCCACTCGATGACCTGGTGAGCATGGGGGATGAACTGATCCGCGTCCCGCGGGTGGATTTCGAGGGAAGGACGCAGCCCTATGACACCTTGGCGGGACTGCGCGTGCTCGTCAGCCATCATCCGAATCTCCAAGGCATCGTCCGGGCACGCGAAGCATTGGATCTGATGCGGGTGGGCGCCGACTCGGCCCCTGAATCACTGCTCCGGCTGGCCATCACCAACGCCGGCCTACCCGAGCCGGAACTCCAGGTGCTATTGCGCGCCGGAGATGGGCGGTCGCCGTCGGCGGATCTCGGCTATCGTCATCGCCGCCTTGCTATCCAGTACGACGGCGAGCATCACCTCGGTGACGCACAGATGCTAAGCGACCGGAGACGGGATAAGGCCTTCGAATCAGCCGGGTGGACGGTCCTGGTTTTCGATAAGGGCGATCTTGCGGATGATTTTTGCCAGGCAGTGAAGCTCATCAAACGGGCGCTCCGGAACGCATGGCAGGATCACGCCCAGGCGTCGGGGTTTGCCGGCCGCGATTGAGCGGCAGTGACGACGTGCATCCATGGAAGAGGCATTAACGCCGTGACGCTCCCTCACCAGGGTGAGAGAGCGTCCGGCCAAAAGCCACATTAAGTGAGAGAGCGTCCGGCCAGAACCCACGTTAAGTGAGAGAGCGTCGCATGGGAAGGTAGCTAGCGGAGGACCACCGTGCGGTTGCCCTGCAGGATGACCCGGCCCTCGCAGTGCCAGCGCACGGCGTTGGACAGGGCCTTGCATTCGGTGTCGCGGCCGGCCGCAACCAGGTCCTCGGGCCCGTAGGTGTGGTCCACTTCGACGGTCTGCTGGGAAATGATCGGTCCCTCATCCAGTTCGCTGTTCACGTAGTGTGCCGTCGCGCCGACGGTCTTGACACCCCGCGCGTACGCCTGGTGGTATGGCTTGGCGCCCTTGAAACTGGGCAGGAATGAGTGGTGGATGTTGATCGCCTTCCCGTCCAGCTTCCGGGTGAGGTTGTCGCTGAGCACCTGCATGTACCGGGCTAGCACCACGAGTTCCACGTCGAACTCGTCCACCAGCTCCAACAGACGGGCCTCGGCCGAAGGCTTGGTGTCAGCCGTGACCGGCACGTGGAAGAACGGGATCCCGTGCCATTCCACCAGCGCCTGGTGGTCCGTGTGGTTGGAGACCACGGCCACCACATCCACCGGCAACTCGCCAATCCGCGCCCGGAAGAGGAGGTCGTTGAGGCAGTGCCCGAACTTGGACACCATGATCAGCACGCGGCGCTTGGAGCCGTGCCGCTCCAGCCGCCAGCGCATCCCGAACCGCTCCGCGACAGGACCAAAAGCGGCCCGCAGCGTGTCCGCGGTGGAGGCATCGCCGTCGGACACAAAATGCACCCGCATAAAGAAGTGCCCTTCGGAGCGCTCGCCGAACTGCTGGTTGTCGATGATGTCGCAGCCGTGCTCCAGCAGGAACCCGGACACGGCGTGGACGATGCCCGGGGACTCGCTGCAGTCCAGGGTCAGGACGTGCTCCACCGTGGTGGCGGCAGCGGCAGGGACGGTTTCAGTCTCAATTGCAGTCATGGCTCAGCACTCGATTACGTTGACGGCAAGGCCTCCGCGGGAGGTTTCCTTGTACTTGGTTTTCATGTCGGCTCCTGTTTCGCGCATCGTTTTGATGGCTTTGTCGAGGGACACCTTGTGGCTGCCGTCGCCGTGCAGGGCAAGGCGGGCGGCGTTGATGGCCTTCACGCTGGCGATGGCGTTGCGCTCGATGCAGGGGATCTGCACCAGCCCGCCCACGGGATCGCACGTCAGGCCCAGGTTGTGTTCAATCCCCACCTCGGCGGCGTTTTCCACCTGGGCGGGCGTCCCGCCCAGCACCTCGCAGAGCCCGGCGGCGGCCATGGAGCAGGCGGAGCCCACTTCACCCTGGCAGCCCACCTCGGCACCGGAGATGGAGGCATTGATCTTGAACAGGATGCCGACGGCGGCCGCGGCCAGCAGGAAGCGGACCACGCCGTCGTCATTGGCGCCGGGCACGAACTTCACGTAGTAGTGCAGCACCGCCGGGACGATGCCCGCCGCGCCGTTGGTGGGCGCGGTGACGATCCGGCCGCCGGCGGCGTTCTCCTCGTTCACTGCCAGCGCGAACAGGTTCACCCATTCCATGGCCCGCAGCGGGTCCGTGTCCCCGGTATCCGCAGTGAGGGTCTGGAATAACGACGGCGCGCGGCGGCGGACGTTGAGCCCGCCCGGAAGGATTCCTTCCGCGGCACAGCCGTTGTCCACGCATTCGCGCATGACCGCCCACAGCCCCAGCAGCTTTTCCCGGAGTTCCGCCTCGGTCCGCCACACCAGCTCGTTCGCCAGCATCACGTCCGAGATCGACATGCCTTCACGGCTGCAGATCTCCAGGAGCTCGTCCGCGCTGGTGAACGGGTAGGGAAGGACGGTGGAGTCCGCCACGATCCGGGCGTCGGCGTCGGCATCGCCGTCCACCACGAAGCCGCCGCCAATGGAATAGAAGCTCCGCTCGCTGAGCACGGCGCCGGAGTGGTCCAGCGCCCGGAAGGTCATGCCGTTCGGGTGGGCCGGGAGGGATTTGCGGCGGTGCAGCACCACGTCCTCGTCCCAGTTGAAGTCCACCCGGTGGTCGCCGCCGATCCACAGTTCGGCGT
>NZ_VHIJ01000045.1:0-40048 GCF_006680095.1 Pseudarthrobacter sp. B4EP4b
GTGTCGGGCCGACTTTCCGCGCCGGAGGGGCGGGAGCGGGGTGGGGAGCTGGTAGGAAAGGGTCTCGCTGTGGTCCATGGTTGGTTTCCTTCGTCGTTGTCGTTCTGTATTTGTGACAGGGTTTCCCCCGCCGTCGCCGATGTGCATTGCTGTTCTGGGTGCTGCCCGCGGAGTGGGGCAGCACCCAGATCGGGGCGTTAGGCGGCAAGGGCAGCTGGTGCGGCCGCGCGTCGGGCGTGGCGGGCCATGGCGTCTGCTGCTTCGTTGAGCGGGTGCCCGTTGTGGGCACGGACCCAAGTGATCTCGATGGCGCGGTCGGCGCGCAATGCCTGGATTTGGGCTGCGAGCCGGCGCATCCGTGCCTGCGCCGGTATGGCTGTGCCGTTGGCGAAAGCCACCGCACCTTGGCTGTCGGAGAGAACGAGGAGATCTTTGCCCGGGTGGTGGGTGATTGCTGCGTGGATCGCTTTTAGCTCGGCCCAGGTGATGTCGCAGGTTCCCGGCAACCGGTCCTGCCACACCATCCCGTCGCTGGCAACGGCGGCGATCCCTGCGCCAGCTTTTCCGGGAACGATGGATGCATCGGTTGCGATGACTGTCCGGCACTCGCTGCCGAGGTTGTGGAGGGAAAGCCGTGCAGCGGCGGCGCTGGCGTAGACGGTGACGCTGTTTGCTCGGCTGCCTGCCTGTGAAGCGGCGATTGAAAGGCGGGAGTCGGCGGTTGCGGTGAGCTGCAGGGTGGGGAATGAGTCCTGAAGGGTGGTGATTTCCCTGCGCAGCGCGGGGTCGTCGATGAACAGGCAGGTCGTGCGGGCGTTGGTGGGGTTGTCCAGGAGGAAGGCGAGGGCGTCGATGCGGGCGGATGCCGCGGCGTGCTCGGGGATACCGGCGGGGCTGTACCCGCGGAACAGCTCGAGATGCTCCCCGCCATCCGGTCCAACGTAGGCCAGCGCTGCCATTGCCATATAAGCAGTTCCTCCGCCGCGGATCACTGCCATACACGTTCCGGCGCCATCCCACCGACGTGGTGCCGCGGCGAGGGTCGGGAGCGGGGCCAGTGCGCGAAGGGCATTCGCAGCCCAGCGCGTGAGGGCTGAGAGTACGTCATGGAAAGTGGTGGATCGCTTGGACTGCATTGCGTTTCCTTCCTGCTGGGGGGCCGTTCAGGCGGGGCCCTTACACCTGCGACAGGGTTTCCCCTGCCTGAGAGTGCGTGGAAATTTGATTGCGATTGCTTCGCTTTGGTATTGGCGTCCCGAAAACCGCAGATAGCCGTTCTGCTGCGGATCAGGCCGCGGCGAAGGCCTCCGGTCAGGCGGACTTGGGAACTAGACCTGCTTTTTCGGCTCCGGAGATCGCGAGGACTGGGAATGCGAGCTGCTTTCGGCCAAGGACGGAGGCACACTGGCGGCGCTGTCGATGAGTCTTCGCTTGCAAGGACTGGGAAACCCCAATGGCGCTGAGGAAGTGCTGCGGTCCGCACTCGAAAATGGCGGTCCGGAGCAATGGCCTTATAGGTATGGGGGAGCGCCCGCCCTCCAACTTTGGGCAACACCTCGTTTGCACGAAATTCGGAGCTCACCCAGCAGGTAGCTAAGGACCCTTACAACTTCGAATTCCTCGGCCTCTCAGGTGAAGTGGCCGAACGCGGGCTAGCTTATTTTCGGCAGATAAGCTTCAAAATTTGCTCAAGATTCAATCAAGGCCGCACGTGGCTGTGAAATGCCAAGGAGCTCTCCAGTAGATTGGATTTCGCAGCCGAGAACGAGGTCCCTGCTAGGATGCCCGCCAAAATTACACTCGTGGGACACAATATGTTGTGGTAACTTCGGTGCGTGGATACTACATGTAGTATTCACCCGTAGGTTGAAGTGCCAGGCGAGCTCCCACGAGAATGTCAGCGTGACGGCACTCTCAGCGCAGGCCCGACTGCTTGCCGCGGTGTTGACCCGGTGGGGGAAATGGACGACTTCTTGACTACTAACGAATTGCCCGACCTTGGTGTGGTTTTCTGGCCCGTAGGAACGGGTGATAGCTCTACCGTTGTTATCCGTCAGGATGTTTTGCTGCAGGTTGATTTGAATGATCGGGACAAAGCCGATGATGAGGATACGCCCGAGGTTCCGGTGGTAGACCTGCTTGTCGCCGCATTGCCAGAAGGGACGGATGGCCGCCCGTACTTGTCAGCATTCGCCCTTACCCACGCGGACAAGGACCATTGCAGTGGGTTTGCCGACCTGCTGTCCAAAGCCACCATCGGTGAACTTTGGGCAACTCCTCGCATGTGGCGGGAAATTCTCGACGACCCGACGGCCGAAGAGCTCTGCGAGGACGCCCAGGCGTTCCACGCCGAGGTTGAACGCCGCGTGGAAGCCATCAAGAAAGCAGTGGCAGCTGGTAAGAGCGTTGCGGGCGGTGACAGGCTCATCGTAGTCGGATATGACACGGATCATGAGAAGCATGCATATTCGGAGCTTCCTGACGAGTACCTCAGTGGTCCGGGCAAGAGCATCACGAAGATCGATGGTATCGACTATGAGGGCCGCTTTGAGGCCTTCATTCATGCACCGTTCGTTGACGACTGCGCTGGTGCCAGGAATGACACATCGCTGTCCATGCAGGTGACCCTGACGGACGACGGAGGCCAAAACGGCAAGGTGCTTCTATTCGGCGATCTTGCTTACGACACGATCATTAAGATCTTCGAATACAGCGAGGACAAAGGAAGGCCACAGTATCTCGCCTGGGATCTACTCCTGGCGCCTCATCACTGCTCCAAAAAGGTGATGTACATTCGCGAAGACGGCAAAGATGTACTCAAAACCGATATTCTTGAGGCCTTTGAGAAGCATGCGCGCGAGGGCTCTGCCGTCGTCGCCAGTAGTGCGGTCATCCCCAATATTGATGTTGAAAGCGCCAACCCGCCTCATCGGAAGGCCGCTGATAGGTATCGCGACTATGCTTCCAGGTTTATTTGCACCATGGAATGGCCTACCGTGGAGGATCCGTCTCCAGTCGTCTTCGGCGTTGACGCCAGTGGGGCCCGCATCTTTGAGGACGCAGTGGTCGAGTCCTTGGCGAAGGGTGCACTGACGGCAAGTGCCCGTGGTCGTCTGACAGAGGTAGCCGTCGCTGCCACTGCGGCCGGCCGTTATGCAGGGGGCCGTGTAGGTGTCGCGGCGACCGCAGATATGAGCGGAACTGAGCGCGTCCGGGCAGCTGTTGCGGCAGACCGGGGAACGGACGAGGCACCGAAATCGGCTATCGGGTTCGGCAGGTGATTCAGCGCGGTTACGAATTGGCTCGTCGCCAGCTTCAAGACATCGCTGAAGTTGGCGACGGTGCAGTTGAACTTCTCAAGGAATGGGAAGCAAAGGCGGGCCACGTCTTTGAAATTTCTTTGGACACCTCGGGCGTAACCCAGCGGCCTGAGGGAATCGCCGTTCGCGCGCGGGAGCGCTTCAAAATCGCGGTAGATGAGGGCTTTCCTTACGAGCACCCATCCGTGTGGTCGGTGCACAAGAGATGGGCCGGCACACCCCACGTGCAGTGGGGAAGCTACCTCTGTCTCTATGCTGCACCGTCCGTAGAATGGAACCCGTCAGACGGCATGCGCGGTCTGATATCTCGTCTTTCGGAATGGATTGACCACGCTGCCGAGGGGACCCTCGATCCTGACGGGGAACCCCTGCACCCGCCTGCAGTCTATTCCGCTTCCGTCCACGGTTCCATCCTGATCCACCCAAACATTGGCGAGAGAGCACCGTGGAGCTCGAAGGGAACCGCTGGAGGCATCTGCCGCATGATGGCCTGGTGCGCCGTGGGACAGCGCCGAGTGGACGTGCTCGAATGGATAGCCCCTGAAGAGGCAGTCCAAAGAGCCGTCAGTCCAGAAGCTGAGATCTTTCATGCGGGACGTCCTGTTATGGCAATACCGGTGGCGCTCGTCCCCTCCGAGCTCGGTTTTGAATACCCCACACGCGTTAAGCTGCTGAGCGAAGGCCTGAGTGATTCGGGATATGACAAGGGTCTTCTGCTGACAGATCTTGCCCGGTCCGGGGCGATAAACAGAGCTTTACGCTCCCGGCAAGTGAGCGAAGATCGTTCTGCAGCCGGTATGCCGTGGCATACACCAAGCGAAGTTGAAGATCCATTGTTCAACGCGATGATAATTGGGACCCCTTCGCGACGTGTTGATGGCGACGCCAGACTGGCACATTTGGCTGCATGGAAGCTGGATCCCCTCCGGGCCCAAATTGCTGAACTGTTCTCTCAGGTACAGGAATTGGAGGGCGCCGAGGAGCTGAAAGCCGACGTAGACGCCTTGGCAGGCAAGTGGTTTGATGATGCAGCAATTTCTTGGATGAGTGTCATGGAAGTGCGCCCGGAAGTGACTCAAAGAAGGGACCAAGGGACGCCGGCAAGTTGGTTGAACGACAAGAGGGTTTTGGTCCTTGGGTGTGGAGCTTTAGGGGCACCCGTCGCGGAGTATTGCGTCCGAGCCGGCGCTTTTCAATTGACAGTGGCCGATAAAGGCACCGTCACGCCGGGTATCTTGGTCCGCCAGCCATATACGGACTCGGACATTGGGAAACCCAAAGCCGAGGCCTTGGCCGCCCGTTTGTCGACGATCTCGACGACCGAAGTTAACCCCGTTGTGGGGAATGTTCGCACAACGCTCTTCAACGAAGACGCGCCGGCCAGCTTAGACGATTTCGATCTCATCGTTGACGCCAGTGCTGACGCGGCAGTCCGTGGCCTTGTCGAGCGGTGGTTGATGCGGTCGAGAATGCGGAAACCTCTGGTCACAATGGTCATCGGTCATGATGCACAGCGAGGCCTGGTAACAACAAACCTGCAGTCTTCAACGATGGGCGGGGTTGGTTCGTTTCGAAAGGTCGCCCTCCTCGCTTCTGCAGGTTTCCCGGAATGGCAGGACGTCAGGGACGATTTCTTCCCGGAAACTCCGCGAACAGAGCTATTTTTCCCGGAGCCTGGGTGTTCGGCGCCGACTTTTGTTGGATCTGCTGCGCAAACTACGGCACTGGCCGGTTTGATGCTAAACGAAGCCCTTCTTGTTCTGAGCGGCGGAACGAGGGTCGCGGAGGAAGAAACGACGTTCAGCGCAACTTCGTTTGCTTCCGTCGTCCGCACGGGAGAGGCGGCTACAGCGGGGACATCGCGCATGGCGTGGCCCTCGGACATAGTCCTCACTGATAGTTCTTCGGGATTTGTGGTTCAAATGAACGCGTCCGCAATGGCCGAAGTGCGCTCCGAGGTTAGGCGAGGTGCACGTATTAGAGGTGAGAAGATCGAGACCGGCGGTATGCTGTTTGGTTCATTTGACGAGGCACTGGGTGTCGTCTTTGTGGACGGTGTCGCTGGACCGCCCCCAGACAGCTTCTTATCCGAAACCTACTTCCAGCATGGGGTTGAGGGTGTTCAGAACCGTGTCGACGTGGAAATGAAGAGATCGGGCAATGCCAGCGGCTTCGTGGGATTCTGGCATACTCACCCGGATGGTGAAGCCTCCCCGAGCAACACCGACCGGCAGGGTATGCAGAGGATCGTTGGTCCGGACGGGACTCTTAAACGGGCTTTGATGATGATTTTCGGTGGCCCAGGAGAGCAGTGGTCGTCCTGGCGTGATTCGGCGCCGCATATGCAACCGCAAACTTTCGTCCGCGTTGTCCCGCGGCCGGCAGGAAGTCGTAGCGGGGAACTGGCCTACATCGGTGGCATGCAGTTGCAGTCCCTACCGCCCGGAAAGTACTTCAGAGGGGGCTATAGTCAGGCTGCTGGCGAGCTGCATGGCATTTCGGAAAAGTCTTCACCGGAAGCACGTCGACGGTGGCGGGAGTTCTTTGGGGGCGACCATGCCTAATCTTCGGCGTCAAAGAATAGGCCTGGCTCTGTCAGGGGGAGGCTTTAGAGCAACTGCTTTCGGGCTGGGCGCGCTTCGCGCCTTACACGACCGGGATTTACTGAAAGAGATAGAGGTTGTTTCCGGCATCAGCGGCGGTAGTCTGCTTACGGCTATGTGGGCATACGGTCCTGAGTCATTCCAAGAGTTCGATGACTCGGTGACAGAGTTGCTTCGTCGAGGTTTGCAGCGTGAACTCCTGTTGCGTGCATTTAGCCCAAAGCGAGCAACGGCTAATCTGACAAGTGTCACCGGGGCTGTCCTGCCTGCAAAGTACAGAAAGGACAGGAAGAGCACACGCACCGAGGCCTTGGTTGATGCGTTGGTAACACATGATTTTGGACGAAAGACGATGTCTGAAGTTACCCACCCTGGGCTCACCACCATCATCTCCGCCACGGATCTATCCACGGGCAACGCCGTCCGGTTTGGAAGTGATGTGAGCTCCAGTTCGACTCTGGGCGTGATCGCTCAGCAGGTTCCTGTAGCTGACGCCGTTGCGGCCTCGGCAGCATTTCCTTTGCTATTGCCGCAATTAAACCGGGAGTACACGTTTCAGCTCCAGGACGGTACGGAGCAGGACAAGACGGTGCTTATGACGGATGGCGGCGTATATGACAATCTCGGATTGAGCCCGCTACTACCCGGACGTTCGAAGCAGTACACCCGACACGTGCACGACTTGAATTACATAATCGCCGTTGACGCAGGTGTGGGAAGGGCCGCGAAGAAGTCTCCTAACTTCATGCTCGGGCGACTGGCACGCGCCTTCGGTGTCGTCCACACTCGTTCCCAGGATGGCTACCGCGCAAGAATCCATGAGTTGTCAAGGGCTCGCGAGCTTCACGGCGTTGTCTACTCATATCTTGGCATGCGGGACGCGCGCCTCCCGATAGAAATCCCAGACTTAGTTTCGCGTAGCCGGGTAGCGGAATACCCAACAAACTTCGCTCCTATGTCGTTGGAGGACTTAGAAGCCCTGACCACCCGGGGGGAACAACTCACCCGTGTACTCATCAGCAGCTACTGTCCTGAACTCGGTGTTTCCTAGTTTGAACTAGGAGGCGATAGGCTGCCGATGAGACCGTCACTTGAACCTTAAAGCTATATATGCCTCCATATCGGCTGACAAAGGGGGGGGGCAGCGATAGGGCATCCTTCACTAGGA
Organism: Pseudarthrobacter sp. B4EP4b; assembly: GCF_006680095.1. NCBI lineage: Bacteria > Bacillati > Actinomycetota > Actinomycetes > Micrococcales > Micrococcaceae > Pseudarthrobacter > Pseudarthrobacter sp. B4EP4b. Next base: position 7,092 of record NZ_VHIJ01000045.1, read on the forward strand.
GTCAGTGGCGGGGGAGTGTCAGTCTGGCATTGCCGCCAGGCCCCTGCCTTAACATGCGGGGCGGCAGAGGAGCGTCGGGTCGCCGGCTCTCAGGAGTTTCTCAGGTAGCGGGGGTCATAATGAAGCGAAGCTCCGGTCAACCGCTATTTGACCGGAGCTTCGCCATTGCTCATCGCAGTGGGGTTTCTAACTGTGGCACCTATTACGTCTTGACGTATCTAATTACCTGACGGGGGAAGTAATGGCCGCACACCTCAAGCGCCCCGATATCACTCGCGCACGTTTCGAGGAACAACCGCGCAAGCGGGTACGTTACAGTCGCTTCCGAAGTGAGCACGAGAGACCAGAGAAGGAAGAAGCACTTACGTGGCAGCCGACTATGACGAAGTCCGTTCCGATGTCAAGGAGTCCCAGGATCGTTCACTGGAGGACCTGCAGTCCGCGAATGCCCCAGATGCCCGCAGCGTCGTCACCGAGCTGGACGAAGCCGACGCCCTCGACGAAGGGCTGACACCTGGCGGCGAAATCATCTCCGACGAGCTCATCGTGCAGGTAATTCCCCAGGCTGCGGACGAATTCACCTGCTATTCCTGTTCCTCGTCCGGCACCGGTCCCAGCTTGCCCGGGAGAGCAACGGCCATTCCTATTGCATCGAGTGCGAAGGCTAACCAGCTTCTTCAGACACTGACCCCTCCTGACCGTTGATGGCGAAGTACGTTATCCGATTTCTCGCCATGGGTGGGGGCGTTAGGGGCTCCGTTTGTGCTTGAAGACGATGTAGTCAGACATTCGCGTCGCTGCGCGTGCGGCGTGCTGTGCGATGACCGCGGGGCTGTAGTCGAGTAGGTCAATGAGTGTTCGGGCGTCGACTTCCTGGGTGAGGTCGCGCAGTGTGGCGTTTCGGGCCCTTTGCGCGTCGATTCCGAGGACTTTGAGCCGTTCAGAGAGGGTCGCCGGGTGTAGGTGCTGGCCGGCGCGGGTGCCGGGGAAGAGCCATGGCGTGTTCGTGTTTGTCGTGTTCTGGTTCTCGGATCCCTCACGCTGGCTCCAGAACATCTCGGTTATTGCTGCGGGGATAGTGGCCGGGGTGGTCCCCAGTTTGAGGAACACGCCCTCGGGAGTGATGCCGATGTGTTCGCGGCGGAGCATGACGATCTTGTTCAAGGGATGTGCCCAGAGCAGCAAGATCAGGCCGGCGAGGCGTGTGGACCTGATGATGTGGTCTTGCTCCAGGCAGTTGCGCACGAGTTCTATACGTTCGGACTGAGTGATCATTGGCGTTGATTGTGCAGGACGGAACGGTGCGTCGAGGTGCCCTGGTTGTGTGCGGTCGTGGTTGAGCCACCGGACGAAATTGCGGATGTGCTTGCGGGTGCTGGGGCCGGTACTGAGGTATTCGTCGATGTGGGTTTGTTTTAGTTCGCCTGCTGCTATGCCGTGAGAGTGCCGGAGCCAGATGAGGAGCTTGCCTGCTTCGGTGATGTCCTGTTTAGCCGCGTGGGTAACGGTTTCGAGATTCACGCCCGGGTCTGCGGCTTTGTGCCGGATGCGTTTGAGGTGGTGCCATGCCGCATAGCGTTCGATCAGCTGGCTCGTGCCGTCATCGGGGAGGTTGCTGATCCTTGCGGCCAGCCAATGTTCGAAGCGGGTGAGCTTTTCGTTGCCGCGCCCTGGCATCATGCGGTGGTGGACCAGCAGAGCGCGCAGGTGTTCGGCGGCAGTGGACGGGGGAAGAGCGTCGAAGGCCTCGTGAGTGAGCGGGAGGGTTCGGTCTCCGATTGCCTCGAGTAATGCCCGGGCCTTCGTGCCGCGGCGCATGTAGGTGTAGATGCTCTCGGGCCTGCCGGTTTCGGTGAGGAGGCCGATCAGCCGGCGCAGACGGAAATCATCATCGGGTTTAAGCACTGTCGTGAGGTCGTCTGTGAGGGTGCAGCGGATGCAGAGGCCGGCCCGGAACCGTTCGGATTCGCGTTTGCATCGTGTGCAGGTCAAGTCGGTTGTGATGCCGGAGCAGTCGCGGCAGATGGGTTCTAGGTCTGGCGAGCGGCCAGGGAGCATGCGGGTCTCTCCGCAGTAGGGGCACTTCCCGCGGCTGTGGGTGGCTTCTGTGAAGCAGGCTCCGCAGACTGGGCCGTCGGGCCAGTGCACCCGGATCTTGGCGACTTGCTGGTGGCACCGACCGCAGGTGTAATCTCCGGTTGAGCGTGGTCGGCCGCGCTTCTTGGGGGCGGGCAGATCGGTCAGTGTTGGCGGGCGAGCGGAGCCGTTGCCGGCAGTGGCTGGACGCCCTCGGTTAGTCATGGTCCTCGACGATCCGGGCGCGGACGGGGCGGTAGTTGCGCATGTCCGGAATGTCTTCGCCAGCTGCTTTACGGTGCTGTCGGACGGTTTTGGTGTCGGTGGCCGTGTAGGTGATCAGGTCGTTCGGCGTTACGTCCAAGGCGTCGCAGAGTGCGACGAGGACTTTGAAGGAGATCCGTTCGGGTTCCTGGGTCACGATCCGCCAAATAGCGTTGGCGGTCAGGGTGATGCCGCGATCGTGCAGGAGGGCCGCGAGTTCCGTGGCCGTATGGACCCCGCGGCGTGCCATGATCTCGCGGACCCGCCAGGTGTAATCGATCTCTCGTCTACTCATCAGTGTTTCCTCTCAGCGGGCAGCTCCAGGGCCGCGTTGATGATTCGTTCATGCACCCGCTCAAGTGCGAGGCGCTGGTAGTCGGGGGAGGGCAGCGTGTAAATCGAGGTCGTGGCCGCGTGCTCGTGGCCGAGCTGAAGCTGAACGAAAGCCACATCGAAACCCTCACCCGTAACCAGGTGCGTGGCATATGAGCGGCGGAATGAGTGCAGGTCCAGTCCCGGCGGGAACCCCAGCTCGTCTACAAGGTCATGGAGCCGGCCGATCAGGTGCGATTCTCCGACAACTTTTCCCGCGCTGGTAGGGAAGAGGTCTGTGACGGGATGCCCGTAGCGGGGGAGGCCGTTCCTGATCCAGTCGGCAACCATTTCCGCAGACCACTCCCAAACCGTCAGGACGGAACGGACCTTCTTCGCGGAGCCGCGGTGGGGTTTGCCCCAGCGCACCCGGAGTACGCCATGGTCTCCAAGAAACGGCGCCTTGCCGTTGCGCGAAAAATCCGCCATCTGCAAGTGGCGCAGCTCGTCCGAGCGTAATCCCCATCCGTAGGCTGTCTTGAACGCAATCGCATCACGCCAGGCAGACAGTGCGCCCTTGCGGCCCGAGTCCAGGATCCGCACGACCTCAAGGTCGGCCAGATCAAACAGGTCCTGCAGCTCGCGCTGGCTGAATGGCCGCTTGGCCGGGCGGGCTTCCGTGGGCTGCGCGTGCGTCACCCGATTCAGCTCGGTCACCACCTGGGCAAAGACCTGACCAAAGAGCCTCGCGCTCTGCTCACACCAGTCATAGTGCGGACTGCAGGCATAGTCGCAGAACAGCTTCACCGCACCCTGGTAAGACCGGACCGTCCCATGGGACAGATTTCGCACAGCACGCGCATGAGAGAAAAAATCGTCCGCGTCGCCCAACGTCCACTGCCACGGATACCGGCCGGAGAAGTCCACGAGGCTGAGCACCACGTTCCGCCTGGTGCGGATGGTCGATGGTGAGAAATCCTTCGCGCGCTGCTGGCGCTCCCAGCCATCCAGGACAAGCGTCAGGAACGATTCCGGATCCGGCGCTTCGCCGCCGAATGGAACAAACAGAACATTCTCATCATCCTGCGCCATGGTCAGTCCTTGCCTCGCCGCAACCCTTTGCGATCTTCGCACGCAGATTGCGAGACCCGCAATCACTACCGGCAAAAAGGCTGCTCACAGGCCACTTACTGCGGCCCATCCAGGCGCTCCACCGAACTCACTCGCGGCATTCCCCGGCACCCTGACGTCAAAATGAATCTGCAGGTCAGACACCGATTAGGGGAGAGCCTCAATACGTTCCCCGAAAGCTCACGATGTGCACGATTCGCACTTAGAGTCATTACGGCTTTACATAATCTTTATTATCGGCTCTTGAAAGACGGCCGGGGGAGTGCCAGTCACAGGGTCTATCCCCGGCATACGGTTCGGCACTTTCGCCCCTAATTCCGACGTTCCGATCCGACCAGCCGGCACCCATTTGCTGCGCATCCGCTGACTTGCATATGGCTGCCATCCCCGAGCTGGGCTTTAAAGAGGTGAAGAACACAAGCAAGGCTGGCCGTGAAAATATTATCGTCGTCACCGGCTAGCATCGGGCCTACAGAACCAATTTTCTCGGTCCCTGCGCCGGGAATCAGGGCGGCAATCTGCTTCACGCTCTCCGTACTGAAGACCGTCTAATTACTCGAAGTCGCAGCAGGCTGTGAATGGCCTCGTGATCCTAACAGCTGTTCGCAGGTTGAGCAGGACGGGTGACCAGTACCGTCAAAAATGCTGGTTGTTAGGGCCCCACTGAGTTAGGGGCGACACATCGCAGGAGCAGCCATGTATACAAAACAGCCTGCTTTGGCCTCGCCATTGCCTTATTAATCCCGAATGTATACAATAGGACTTGCATGCAAACAAACGAAGCCATGAGGCGACGTGAATACACGACCTGGCTCCCTTGCAGCAGCGTCTCGAGAGGTCATGCGGCGGCCACTGAGCATGCTGCTTGATCAGCTGTTGCTGCTGGTAGTCACGGTTGGTCGTGGTGGCGACTACTCTTCATCTGCACCGCACGCAACCAAAATGCCCGCACATATCCCCTTCAAGGAGAAGCATGGTTAAGAACGCCAAAGTCCGGGTCTACAAGAGCGAGGAAAACCTTCCCCGCGAGGACCAGCTGGCGCACAAAATCGCCGTGGTCGCCGCCGACCCCGTCGACGTCACGCCGGAGGTGACGGAGATGGTGATCAACCGGATCATCGACAACGCGTCAGTTGCCATTGCGTCGCTGAACCGGGCCCCGATCGTCGCAGCCCGTGCCCAGGCCCTGGCCCACGCCCCGAGCACCGGCGGGAAGGGCGCGAAGGTCTTCGGCATCGGCGAACGGGTCTCCCCCGAGTGGGCGGCTTGGGCCAACGGGGTTGCTGTCCGGGAACTGGACTACCATGACACGTTCCTGGCCGCGGACTATTCCCACCCGGGCGACAACATCCCGCCAATCCTGGCTGTCGCCCAGCATGTGGGGTCCAGCGGTGCTGACCTGATCCGCGGTATTACCACCGGGTATGAGATCCAGGTGAACCTGGTCAAGGCGATCTGCCTGCACAAGCACAAGATCGACCACGTGGCCCACCTTGGCCCGTCCGCCGCGGCCGGGATCGGCACCCTGCTGGGCCTCGACGTCGAGACCATCTTCCAGTCCGTCGGGCAGGCCCTGCACACCACTACCGCCACCCGCCAGTCGCGCAAGGGTGAGATCTCCACCTGGAAGGCCCACGCACCCGCCTTCGCCGGCAAGATGGCAGTGGAGGCAGCCGACCGGGCCATGCGCGGCCAGACCTCCCCCGTGCCGATCTACGAAGGCGAAGACGGTGTGATTGCGTGGCTGCTCGACGGCCCCAACGCCAACTACCAAGTCCCCCTCCCGACGCCTGGTGAGGCGAAGCGGGCCATCCTGGACACCTACACCAAAGAGCACTCCGCCGAGTACCAGGCCCAGGCCTGGATCGACCTCGCCCGGAAACTGCACCGCGAGCACCCCGAAGCCACCGAGCCGGGCAACGTGAAGTCCGTGCTGATCCGCACCAGCCACCACACCCACTACGTCATCGGCTCCGGCGCCAACGACCCCCAGAAATACTCCCCCACCGCGTCAAGGGAGACGCTGGATCACTCCATCCCCTACATCTTCACCGTCGCCCTCCAGGACGGGGCCTGGCACCACGTGGACTCCTACTCCCCCGAACGGGCCGCCCGCCCGGACACCGTCGAGCTGTGGCAGAAGGTCACTACGGAGGAGGACCCGGAATGGACCCGCCGCTACCACTCCCTGGACATCAACGAAAAAGCCTTCGGCGGATCGGTGGAAATCACCCTTGCCGACGGCACCGTCATTACCGATGAGATCGCCGTCGCCGACGCCCACCCCCTCGGTGCCCGGCCGTTCGGCCGGGAGCAATACATCAACAAGTTCCGCACCCTCGCCGCCGGCCTGGTGGAGGAGGCCGAAATCGAACGGTTCCTCGCCGCCGTCGAACGCCTCCCCGAACTCGGTCCCGGGGAACTGGACCAGCTGAACATCACCGCCGCCCCCGGCGTCATCGACCCCGCCGCGGCACCGAAGGGACTGTTCTGATGCTGTACTCCACCACCACCCCCGAACAGAAACGGATCCGCTTCCGCGAACTCCTCGCGTCCGGGACCATCGCGCAGTTCCCCGGCGCGTTCAACCCGCTCTCGGCCCGGCTGATCGAGGAGAAGGGCTTCGCCGGGGTCTACATCTCCGGCGCGGTCCTGGCCAACGACCTCGGCCTGCCCGACATCGGGCTGACCACCCTCACCGAAGTCGCCACCCGCGCCGGTCAGATCGCCCGGATGACCGACCTGCCCGCCATCGTGGACGCCGACACCGGCTTCGGCGAACCCATGAACGTCGCCCGCACCGTCCAGGAAATCGAAAACGCCGGCCTCGCGGGCCTGCACATCGAGGACCAGTTCAACCCCAAACGCTGCGGCCACCTCGACGGCAAAAACGTCGTCGACCTCGACACCGCCACCAAACGCATCCGCGCCGCCGCCGACGCCCGCCGCGACCCCAACTTCCTCATCATGGCCCGCACCGACATCCGCGCCACCGACGGACTCAACGCCGCCAAAGACCGCGCCAAAGCCCTGGTAGACGCCGGCGCGGACGCGATCTTCCCCGAAGCCATGCGTGACCTCGCCGAGTTCCAGGCCATTCGCGACGCCGTGGACGTGCCCATCCTGGCCAACATGACCGAATTCGGCAAAAGCGACCTCTTCACCACCAAACAGCTCCAGGGCGTAGGGGTGAACATGGTGATCTATCCCGTGACACTTCTCCGTAGTGCCATGGGGGCCGCTGAACGCGTTCTGGACACTCTCAAGAGCTTAGGAAGTCAACAGGTACGAGTACCTGAAATGCTCACGCGTGCGCGGCTCTATGACCTCGTGGATTACGAGGCATACAACAAATTTGATTCCGGCATCTTCAACTTTCAGATTCCCGAAGTCCACTAATCCAAGAACTGCAACGAAGGAGTTCAGCATGGCTGACACAGAGATAAAAAAGGGACTTGCCGGCGTTGTAGTGGACTACACCGCTGTCTCAAAGGTCAACCCGGAAACAAACTCACTGCTGTACCGCGGGTACCCTGTCCAGGAACTCGCGGCCAAATGCAGCTTCGAAGAGGTCGCCTACCTGCTCTGGAACGGCGACCTGCCCACCAAGCAGCAGCTGGCCGAGTTCACCGCACTCGAAAGGGCCGCCCGGGCACTCGACCCGGCGCTCAAGGCCATCATCGACGCCCTGCCCAAGAACGCCCACCCGATGGACGTGTGCCGCACCGCGGCTTCGGTGCTCGGAGCGCGCCACAAGTTAGCAGAGGATTCCTCACCCGAGGCCAACATGAAAAAGGCCGTAGACCTTTGGGCGGCTATGCCGGCAGTCGTGGCCTACGACCAGCGCCGCCGGCACGGCCAAGACGTGGTGCCGCCGCGGGAAGACCTCGGCTACTCCGCCAACTTCCTCTGGATGACCTTCGGCGAAGATCCCGCGGACGAGGTCATCGAGGCCTTCAACGTCTCGATGATCCTCTACGCAGAACACTCCTTCAACGCCTCCACCTTCACAGCCCGCGTTGTCACCTCCACCCTTTCTGATCTGCACTCGGCCGTAACCGCTGCCATCGGAGCCCTCAAAGGCCCACTGCACGGTGGAGCCAACGAAGCCGTCATGCACACCTTCGACGAGATTGGAATCCGCACCGAAGAATCCCTGGAGGAAGCCGCAACCCGGGCAAAGGCCTGGATGGAAGATGCCTTGGCCCAGAAGAAGAAGGTCATGGGGTTCGGACACCGCGTCTATAAGCACGGCGATTCACGAGTACCCACCATGAAGGACGCCCTGGACAAGATGATCGCCCACTACGGCAGGCCTGAACTCCTCGGACTGTACAACGGCCTGGAACAGGCCATGGACGAGGCCAAGGCCATCAAACCCAACCTCGACTACCCCGCCGGGCCCACCTACCACCTCATGGGCTTCGACACCCCCACATTTACCCCGATCTTCGTCGCCAGCCGCATCACCGGCTGGACCGCCCACATCATGGAACAACTGTCGTCCAACTCCCTCATCCGTCCGCTGAGCGAATACAACGGGCACGAAGAGCGTTCCCTGTAGCTGGCAATCTCAATTGCCTCCCGATTCCAGCGGTGAGGTGCCGGATGATCACCCGGATCATCGAAATATCGCAGCGATTACGGCACCTCACCGCGGTCTCGCTGAACTGACACAGTGGAGCTCTACTTCAAATTTCATGCACTGAGGAGAAAAGGATGGACCTTCACCTGCAACCAGATTGGCAGCGGGCTATCGGCCAGCGAGTGGAAATCTGGAAAGACGGCAAATGTGTCCGCAAAGGGACAGTGGAGGCGGTTATGCCTGACGATTCGCTTCTTTGGATTTCAGCCGAAGGAATGTTTTCGCGGCAGATAATTGCGCGCTATGACGGGTACCAGGTATTCACGCATTTCTTGCCGCCGCCTGATGGGTCTCCACACGACCACTAGAAAGTTTCGGCGTAGCAACGGCCGGAGAAGCCGGTCCCCCTCGGTCCTTCATGCGCATAATGTGGGGACCCGGCGCAGTCAGGCTCATCACAGCTGCACGCAAGCTCCAAAAAGAGACGCGAAACAGCCAGACTGCAGCGTGATGCCGGGGGGGTGAAGCAGTACATCTCGTCGCCGGCTGACCGAAGCTTCAGGCTGCCAGATCACGAGCAGGATGGCAAATAAAGGTCAGGACCTGCATCTTTTCTGTCATTGTTCGGCAGGACGCGGCCCGCCGCGTCCGTTTGCCGGGTAGCGGCGGAGCCTCTCCCACCTCTTGAAGCATGACGGCCAAACGCCCCGGAGCCGTGCATTTTCCTTCGGCAGCGATGTCCCTGCGAAGCGATGGACAACCTTTTAAGCTTCAGCGCATGCCGGGCCCTAGCCCTGCTGGTGCCCTACCGCGTAGCCTTGCGCCGAGCCTGATCCCCATGCATCCCACCGGAAAGATCATCATGAGCGACGACAACATCAACCCCGCAGCAACTACCGCCGCCCGCACCCTGTTCCGCGCCGCAGTCGGCGGCGTATTGGTTGCGCACGGAACCCAGAAACTCTTCGGCTGGTTCGGCGGCGGCGGCATCGAAGAGACCAGCAAAGGCATGCATGCGATGGGCTTCCGACCCGGGAAGACCAGCGCCATGCTCGCCGGGATCGGTGAAGCAGGTGCGGGCCTGGCACTGGCCCTCGGCTTTGCAACGCCGGCCGCCGGAGCGGCTGCCGCCACCACCATGGGCGTCGCAGCCAGTGTGCACGCACCAAATGGCTTCTTCGCCATGGACGGCGGCCTGGAATACCCAGCAGTGCTCGGGCTCGCTGCCACGTCCTTTGCGATCGGCGGACCCGGACGCGTTTCCCTCGACGCCCTCACCGGGCACGTCCTGGACAGGCCGTGGATGCGGGCGGTCGCCGTCGCTGCCATCCCAGTGGCTATCGGCGTCCAGATTTACCGCCGCCGCAAGGCACTCGCCGCTGACAATATGCCTGAAGCAAGCGCCACCCCCGTCGAGGAGGGATCGACCGAACCGGCCCGAACCACCGCACCCCCGCTGGAACACATGCAGGATCAGTGACCACCTACTGCATCGTCGTCGACCGCAGCCAGCCCCCGCCGGGCCGCCGGAACCCTCGGGAGATCAGGGCCTCTCCCTAGCCAAACCCAACTAGCGCTTGGCATGCGCCAGCCTGGCGGACGGAATCCGCCTTCATTCTCGGTTACGTGCGGCAGCGAGGCTGGGGGAAAACAGAGAAGCCGGCTTGTAGCCGGCCAGCTTCTAACAACCGCTTTGAGCGGCTGGATGTTCTCCGCCTGCGGACCCTTAGGCCCGTGGGTGACGTCGAACTGAACCTTCTGGTTCTCGTGGAGGGAGCGGTAACCGCTGGAGGCGATCGCCGAAAAGTGTGCGAACACGTCAGCGCTTCCGTCGTCGGGGGCGATGAAACCAAAGCCCTTTTCGGCGTTGAACCACTTGACTGTACCTGTTGTCAGGCTTTTTTCCTTCAGCGTCGCGGGCCGGATCCGCTTTGCAGATCGCCGTCCGCCACTCACCCCGTGAGCCCTGTGTGCCAGCAGTGGGAGCGGGGGCCACAGATCAGTCAAAAAGCGGGCCTTGATGGCGCGGTCTGCGAGTAAACCATTCGGGAATAATGTGTGGTTCACAGATGTTCTGCCTCACGTATAATCTGTTGAATAGAAGAAATTATAGGAGGCGGCTCGTGGAGCTTGGTGTGTACAGCTTCGGCGACGTGCAGAAGGACCCGCAGACGGGCGAGCTGGGGTCTACGGCAGAGGCCATGCGTAACCTGGTGGAGGCGATACGTGTCGCTGACGAGGTCGGGCTGGACTACTTCGGGGTGGGTGAACACCACACTCGGGAGATGCCGGCGTCCGCGGCGGCTGTAATCCTGTCCGGCGCGGCAACGGTCACCAAGAACATCCGGCTGGGCAGCTCGGTCACGGTCTTGTCCACTGATGACCCGGTGCGGGTGTTCCAGCAATTCGCAACCGTCGACGCGCTCTCGCATGGGCGAGCGGAGATCACGGCGGGACGCGGGTCGTCAACCGAGTCGTACCCGCTGTTCGGGTACGAGCTTGCCGATTACGACGAGCTCTACTCCGAGAAGCTGGATTTGCTCCAGCTCCTCAATCGGGAGGAGATTGTTACGTGGTCGGGTAAGCATCGGCCTTCGCTCCATGAGGCACTGGTTGTGCCCCGCCCCGAGAACGGTGAACTGACACTATGGCTGGGCACCGGTGGCAGCCCGGGCTCGTCGATGCGCGCGGGTCAGCGGTGGCTTCCGGTCATCTATGGCATCGTCGGCGGGGAGCCCGCCCGGTTCGCGCCGCTGGCGAACCTCTACCGGCAGGCAGCTGCCAAGTCGGGCATGCCCGCGGAGAAAATCCGGGTGGGTATCGCCAACCCGGGCTTCCTCGGCGATGTCGGCCCCCGCACTCGTGACATGTGGTTCGGACATCGGCGCGCCCGGGCGGAGATCGTCGCTCCTCAGCGTGGCCACCTGCCGATCAGCCGCGAGCGTTACGACAACACCGCTGTCGGTGCCGGTGCGCTGTTTGTGGGCCATCCGGAGGAGATCGCCGAGCGGATCATCAACTTGCACCGTGCGATGGGTCATGACCGTCAAATCCTCGAAATGGACTACGGCCACGTTCCCCAGCGAGACCTCCTGCACTCCATCGAGTTGCTGGGAACGCGCGTCAAACCGCTCGTCGACGCAGAACTGGGTGACTCCCGCACCACCGCAGACCAGAACTCCTCGGCAAGCAAAGGAATGCGCTGATGATGAACACTGACCACGCCATCGGCACCGTCGGTGTCCTCGGCGCCGGCCGCGTCGGAACTGCCGTAGCTCGCCAAGCCATGCGCGCCGGGTACGAGGTGAAGATCGCGACGGGAAAGCCCGCCGCCGAGATCGCTCTGCTCGCTGAGATCGTCACTCCAGGAGCGTCCGCGGTCGATGCGATCGACGCTGCCGCCGCTGACCTTATCATCGTGGCGGTGCCTCTCCACAAGTACCGCACCCTCCGCCCCGAACTCCTCAAGGACAAGATCGCGATCGACGTCATGAACTACTGGGCGCCCATCGATGGTGAGATCGACGACTTCGAAGCGGACCCCCGCACCAGCAGTGAAGTCGTGCAGGAATTCCTTGGCCGATCGCGCCTGGTGAAATCGCTGAACCACATCGGGTATCACGAGCTCGAGGAAGACGGTCGCCCGCCCGGCACCCCCGATCGTCGCGCGCTGGCTCTCGCTGGAGACGACCCGGCCGCCAAAGCGGCGGTCGCGGATTTTATCGACCGGCTCGGCTACGACCCCATCGACGCGGGCCCCCTCCCAGCTGGAAGAGCGTTCCAGCCTGGAACACCCATCTTCAACGGATCTCACACAGCTGACGAACTTACAGCGCTCCTCGAAACCAGCAACGCGACCGCGTCGCTCTGACACCCCCATCAACCCGGACCCGACACGGAGAACCCCATGGAAATCGGCGCCTACAGCTTCGGTGACACCCAGCTGAACCCCGACGGCAACACCCGCTCGACCGCGAAAGCCATCAAAAACCTTTTCGACGCGATCGTCCACGCCGACAGCGCCGGGCTCGACTACTTCGGCATCGGTGAGCACCACACCATCAGCATGCCCGCGTCCTCACCCGGAACCGTGATCGCCGCCGCGGCAGCAGCGACACGTCAGATCACTCTGGGCAGCGCGGCAAGCATCATCGGCACCGATGATCCGGTCCGGGTGTTTCAACAGTTCGCCACCGCTGACGCGATCTCCGGCGGCGGCCGGATCGAGATCACCGCCGGCCGCGGATCGTCGGTAGAAACGTTCCCACTGTTCGGGTACGACATGTCCGAGTACGACCGCCTCTACGCCGAAAAGCTCAACCTTCTCATGACGCTCAATGACAGTGACAATGAGACGGTCAGCTGGGCGGGCACCGTGCGTCCCGAGATCCGCAGCCTCAACGTCGTCCCTCGGCCCGCGAAGGGCAAGCTCCCCATTTGGCTGGCCACTGGCGGCAATGCCGCCTCCTCAGCCCGCGCCGGACAACTCGGTCTTCCCATCTCATACGGGATCATCGGCGGAGCCCCTCACCGCTTCGCGCCTCTGGCCAAGCTATACCGGGCCTCAGCCGAACAAGCCGGCCACACGGGAAAGAACATCCGAGTCTCCGTCGCTGCACTCGGCCTCATCGCCCGCACCAAGAAAGAGGCCCTCGAACGCTTCTATCAGGGCTGGTACAACGCCCATCTGGAGATGGTCCGCCTCCGCGGTTGGCCCAAGCCGGACAAACGTGACTACCTCGCACAAGCCGACGCCCCAGGCGCGTACTACATCGGCGACCCCGACGAAGTCGCCGAACGCATCGTCCACCTCCACGGATACATGGGCCACATGCGCCACTTCCTCCAAATGGACATCGGCGGACTTTCCCAAGAGCACTACCTCGAATCCCTGACCCTCCTCGCCACCGAAGTGAAGCCCCGCGTCGAGCGGCTGCTCGCTCGAGAATTCTGATCAAAAAGGCTATTCCTCATGCCGATTACGGTCATTCCTTGCGCTTGGGTTCGTTCACCACTCTCGTCAACGCGCCCGTCGAACATGGCCGTCCGAGTGGCTGTGCGATCGGGGGAGCCCGGCTTCGACCGGGTGACCTTTCAGGATCACCCGTACCAGCCGACGTTCCATGAGACCCGGACGTTGATGGCCTGGGTCGCCGCACGTACTGAGTAGATGTATATTTCCGGCAACGTCCTCAACCTGCCGCTTCGCCTACCGGCGGTCCTCGGGCGCGCAGCGGCGAGCCTTGACGCTCCGCGGGCGGCCGGTTCACTCGGGGGCTCGGCGCCGGAGGATTCTGGGGTGCCATCGAAGCCATGGGCGGCGCAGGCTCACACCGGGTCAGGGGCCACGACCCCTCCGGTCCCTTCCGAGACACCTTCTTCATCGAGCCCGCCACCGTCTGGATGAGAGCAGCCACGGACCGAGTTGGCCGTCCTGAGTGTGTTCGGCGATGACAGCGAGTACATGGAAGAACAATTATTGCCGCCTGGTGGAAGGTCCTGCCCGGCTGTCATCCGAGGTTCGCGTCCAGTTCGACTGAGCGCATCGAGGCGCTCGTGCGCCCGAGAACGCGGAGCCCGGCAAAGAACAAGAAGAACTTCCTGACACCTGTCAGAAAGTCAGGGTATTTCGGAGACGGTCTTACTGATTCGACGCCGATCTCCCTGACCTCGACGCCCTCTCCGCGTCGAGCAGAATCCGAGAGAAAGGCACATCATGACCACCACCGCTCACGCCGCCGTCCTTCGGGCACCGAACACCGCGTTCTCCTTCGAGGACGTCGTGCTCGATGACCTCCGGCCCACCGAGCTTCTTATCAAGATCGTCGCGACCGGCCTCTGCCACACCGACCTGGCCGTGGCGCACGGCCACATCCCCGCCGCGTTCCCCACCGTCCTCGGCCACGAGGGCGCCGGCATCGTCGAGCAGGTCGGCAGCAGCGTCACCGCGTTCGCGCCGGGTGACCATGTCGCGGTCTCGTTCGCCTCGTGCGGCCACTGCGAGAACTGCCTGGCCGGGCGCGAGGCTTACTGCCTCAAGTTCCTGCAGCTCAACGTGGCCGGCGTGCGCGAAGACGGATCGGGCACCATGACCGCACCCGACGGCGGCGAGATGCATGGAGCATTCTTCGGCCAGTCGTCGTTTGCCAGCCATTCCGTGGTCGACCATCGGAACGCCGTCAAGATCTCCGACAGCGTTCCGCTCGAAATCGTCGGCCCGCTCGGTTGCGGCATTCAGACCGGAGCGGGCACGGTACTCAACTCCCTCGACGTTCGCGCGGGCTCCAGTATCGTGGTCGCCGGAACGGGAGCTGTGGGCCTCTCGGCGATTATGGCCGCAAAGGTCGCGGGCGCCACGACGATCATCGCCGTCGATGTCCTGCCAGAGCGCCTCGAGGTCGCCCGCACCCTTGGCGCGACCCACAGGATCAACGGCAAGACAGAGGATGCCGTCGCCGCGATTCTCGCAATCACCGACGGCATCGGCGCCACGTACGGCATCGACACGACGGCGGCTCCGCAGGTCATCCAGAACATTGCGTCCGCCACCCGCTTCGGCGCCTCCATCGCCCTCCTCGGTGTAAATAAGCCCGATGCCATGGTGCCGCTCGGCCTGATCTCCGGCTCGGGCAAAACCTTCATCGGCGCGATCGAAGGCGACTCGGTGCCGCAGATCTTCATCCCGAAGCTGATCGCCCTGTACGAAGCCGGACTGTTCCCGTTCGACCAGCTGGTGACCACGTACCCGTTCGACCAGATCGAGCAGGCCATCGCCGACACGGCCTCCGGAGCCGCCGTCAAGGCCGTGCTGACCATGCCGTGACACGCACGGTAATGTCGTGAGTATCAGGGATCCCCGCATCGCCCGCACCGTGGCGGGCGATGCAGGAATCCCTGCGCCCCAGTCCACTCGACGACGTCTCGGTGAGCAGTCTCGGCCGCAGCGCAGGCATTCAAGGAACCAGCTTCTACACCCACTTCGCGAGCGTCGCCGATCTTTTCTCCCGGATGCTCTCGACAGCCCCGACGCCGTACTCGATCTCGCCGAGACTACCGACCTGGACATCGCTCAGCTGGTCGAGGAATTCCAGGAAACGCTGGTTGCTGCGTTCCAAGTGGTGCAGCTCGAGCGCCCTTTGCAGAGCCTAAAGAGAGTCCTGAGACACTTTTAGATCCCTCCTTGCCTATCTACTCCCCCACGTCCCGGGGCACGGTTGTTCAAATCCTTGTCGGTGATGGTCGAAAAGTGAGCCATAGTGACGGCCACGATATGGCTCACTTTTCGACCATCACCGACAATCCTGGTCCGCAAACGCGAAAGCACCGAAGTTACTCGGACGACGACACCTATACCGAATTCGCGCTGAACCAAGCGCCGTCTAAGAGCGGATACGCCACGACTTATTGAGCTCCAGCCGCGGGACAAGGACGGAACGGTTTCGAGACTGTCAGCCTGACCGATTCGTTGAAGATCACTTGCCTCGTGATATGACTGGAATACAGTTCCGGTAGGGGTTAGGTATCCTGTTGGGGCGGTGTTGGGAGATACCCGCTCTGGGGTTCCGGCCGCTCCTGTCTTAGTCACATTCGGGCTGAAGCGCGGCTGTGATTTTTCGGCTTATCGATGCCAGGGCATCCTGCTCCTCGCGTGTGAGCAGGTCGAAGAAGTGACCTCGAACGTATTTCATATGGCCAGGTGCGGCCTGTTCTATGGCTTTGCGGCCCTCTTCGGTGATCTGCACGTCCAGCCCCCGGGCATCGGCGGAGCAGTCGGTTCGCTCCAAAAGGCCGCGTGCTTCCATGCGCTTGAGCAGGTGGGACAGGCGGCTGCGGTCCCAGCCAAGGAAATTGCCCAGATTGCGGGCGCGCATGGTGCCGTCGGCTTGTTCGGAGAGTGGAATAAGGACCGCGTACTCCGCGCCGGAAAGCTGCGATTCCCTCACCAGCTGGCGGTCCACTGAGGCAACCAGCGCCCGTGATGCCGCAAGGAATCCGCGCCACACCTGCATCTCGCGCTCGTCCAGCCACTGAATATCTTCCATCGCCTCTCTCTTGATTAGTTGTGGCTTAAAGCTTGACGTACACCTGTGGACATGTCAATATAATTGATGACACGTCAACAAAGTGCCTTCGTGAGGGGTAAAGCATGACCAAGATCGCCATCGTTACCGGTGCCAGCCGTCCGGGCAGCGTCAACAAGTCCGTAACCGAGTGGGTTCTGTCCCGGGTCAGCGACCGTACTGACGCCGAATTCGAACTCGTTGACATCGCCGACTTCAACCTTCCGTTTTTGGACGAGGCATTCCCCGCCTCTTACCGGAACTACCAGAACGATCACACCAAGGCCTGGTCGGCCAGAATCAGTGAGTTTGACGGGTTCATTTTTGTGGCGCACGAGTACAACCACACCGCTGGCCCCGTCCTGACCAATGCGCTGTCGTACCTCAATGTCGAGTTCAACAACAAGGCGGCGGGCTTCGTTTCTTATGGTTCCATGGGCGGCGCCCGCGCTGTAGAGCACCTGCGTGGCATCCTCTCTGAGCTTCAGGTAGCCCACGTGCGGAACCAGGTGATGTTCTCCCTGTTCACCGACTTTGAGAACTTCACCGTATTCAAGCCAACCCAGCAAAACGCGAGCACGCTGGATCCCATGGTTGACCAGCTCACTGCATGGGCCCGCGCCATGGCGGCCGTGCGCTCAGGGCAGCTGGCCGATGCCAACGCTTAAGCTGTCTCCAGCTGACAAATAGGGCTCCCGGTGCGAACTGGTTCCCCGTTTGAATTGCTACAAACTAGGGCCTGGGCAGGTACTATACCTGCTCAGGCCCTTTAGCTTTCCCATTTCATGGGATTACTTTCCGATGGGGCCAGCATGCCATCAAAAAGTTGCCCGCCGTCGCCAGGATGCCGGGCATAACCGGGGGTTACCGGCCAGTGCCTTTTACCCGCTGGGGCGCAGCTGGACCTTGGGTAGCTCCGGTGTGGGCCGTGGCGATGGATAGCCCTCCGGGAAGGGCCCAAATCTGGGTACGGGGTTCCGTCCGGGTACGTTCATAGGCCGGGGGGACCGGCAGGTTCTGCACCTATTTCGGCTTGCCGTGCTATGCGTTCGGAGACGATATCGTCGTTGCTGCGCCCGACAAAGTTCCACCACAACACGATCTGTTCGCCCAGCGGCACGCCTCCGAGAATCAGCACCCGGCACAACTCAACACAGGAGGCAACCGGCAGTTCAACTCCGTGCTGCACACCATGGCCGTCAGCCAAAGCCGTGACCCCGGGCCAGGCCGGGACTACTACCTGAAGAACACCGCCGAAGGTAAAACACCCCGCTAAGCCCGTAGAGCACTCAAACGACGCCTCTCCAACGTCCTCTACAGGCGGATCCTGCACGACCCCCACCACGCTCAAAAACCGGCAGCTTGACGCACAGAGGCGCTATCAGGACAGGCCGGCTTGCCGGGCTGGATTTCGAGAATGAGCCAGGTCGGCCCACACGTCCTGGGCGGGACAATCGCCAACGGCGTGGTGTCAGAAGAGCCGAGAGTCAGACCCGCCTCACTAGACCATCCTGCGTCCAGCAAGCCGAGGACGCCTCGCCCATCCAGGAGCCAGACCAACCGGTCAACGACTCTCTAGTGAAGAGCCGACAATCTTTTCCACTACTGGTCATTTTTCGCCTATCTGGTATGTGTGCGCTTCAGGCTGACGCTCTGAAGTGTGGCCTTCAAAGTATTTACTAGAATCCCCCAAATATTTGGGCGTCGCAGTGTGCTACAGGAACTGAAGGATTCGACGAGCGAATGACTCGTTATGGTCCAGCCACGATGAACACGAAGGACATCCACAGGCATGTCGTTCGGACGCACCGAACGGCCCCAGCCCACGCCTCCGCGGGATCAATCCAAGGCAATGTCCGTGTGTTTTTCCCGCAGCTGGCGCTTCACAATTTTTCCGCTTGGGTTCTTGGGGAGTGAATCAGAAATTATTACATACTTGGGTGCCTTGAATTTCGCCAGAACGGATCTGGAATGATCGATGATCGCCTGCTCCGTCAGTCCCGAACCTGGTTTGAGGACAACCTCCGCAGCGACGGCTTCCACCCAATGAGGGTGGCTGACACCGAAGACTGCTACTTCCGCCACGCCCTCAAGAAGGTAAATCGCCTCCTCGACTTCGCGGCTGGCCACATTCTCGCCACCGGACTTGATCATGTCCTTCTTCCGGTCGACGACAGTGAGCCGGCCTGCCTCGTCGAGGTACCCCAGATCGCCCGAATGGAACCATCCATTGCGAAATGCTTCCGCGGTTTTCTCGTCGTTTCTGTAGTACCCCAGGGTCGCATGCGGACTGCGGTGGGCAATTTCGCCGACCGTGCCCGCGGGAACTTCCTGGTCCAGATCATCGAGGATGGCCGTTTCAACATTCAATGCTGCCCTTCCTGCCGATCCCGCATGTGTGAGCTGCTCGGCGGGGCCAAGGATTGTGGCCACAGGGCTCATCTCCGTTTGTCCGTAGAAATTCCACAGCTGCACCCCCGGCAATCTTCGTTGAATTTCCTTGAGGACCTCCACTGGCATGGGCGACGCGCCGTAGTAGCCTTTCCGCAAAGAAGTCAGGTCTGTCGAGTCGAACGTCGGATGGCGCAGCAGGGAAATCCATACCGTGGGCGGGGCAAAAAATTTGGTTATCTGCTCTGACTCGATCGTGCGCAGGATCGTCGCCGCATCGGCACCTCTGAGGAGCACGCTTGTCGCGCCCAGGTAAATGTCCGGTTCAAGGAAGCAGTCCAGTTGCGCGCAGTGATACAGCGGGAGCGCGTGCAGCTCGATGTCGCTGGCGCTCATGCTGCCGTCAATAACGCAACTGACGTATTGCCACATAAGGGACCGGCTGGACAGCAGCACTCCTTTCGGCCGTGACTCGGTACCTGAGGTGTACATCAACCGGATGGGGTCGTCGTCCGACACGTCCACGGGTGGGGCGAAACGGGTGTTAGAGAAGAACCACTCATTTATGTTCCGCCACCCATTCCGCCCGGCAGCAGTCCCCGGCCTGGAAATGACGATGCGGTCCGGTGATACGTAGGACCCCAGGGCTGACACGGCATCATCTGCGACTGGAACGAGGGCGTCCTCGACGACAAAAACAGATGCCCCGCTGTGCTTCAAAATGTATGAAATCTCGTCAGATCCCAACATGAAGTTGATGGGAACCAGGATGACTCCTATACGAGCCGTGGCGAAGGCTAGAACAGCGAATTCCCAGCAGTTATGCGAGAGCACAGCCAGCCTGTCACCTTTGGCAACGCCCTCGTGCAACAGGGCGGAGGACAGCCGGGCGACCAATCCATCGAATTCTCGAAAGGAGAGCCGTGTATCGCCATCGATTATGGCCACCTTGTCGGGGAATCGCATCGCCGTTCGGCGAGGCAAATCGCCAATGGCGTGCTGACGGACGCTTTGCACCAGTGGATTGTACAAGTCTTGACTCCTTCGAAGTACTTTGTGGCCACGCTTCCTGAGTGGTCTCACCTCCGCGACGACGGCCCAGAATCAGAAGTCCTGGGGCCGCCGCAGATCCCCTCTGCGATGGCACGCTCCGGCACGGCTGGTTCTTCGGTGGGGGCGGGCTATCGACGGGCTGGAATGAGAACACAAATGGCCTGCTGGAATGGCCCCCGAAAGCTGGACATACGCCGGATATACCGTTGATGAGACAGTGCGCCGAGGGATGGCGGTGACGTTAGAAGACGGTTGGCAGGAAAGGTGGTCTCCGGGCTTCGAATGACTGGATGTCAGCTTCGGCGAGCTGTGTGAGATCGATGTCGTCGAGTCCTTCGAGGAGGCGCCACTTTACATAGGTGTCGATATCGAAGGTGTACTTGCGGTCGACGCAGGTGACGGTTTGGTCTATCAGGTTGACGGTCAGTTGGAGACCGGGGGTGGCGTCGATGGCGCTCCAGATGTCATTCACGTCTGTCTGGTCGAGGCGGGCGGCTACCAGGCCTGCTTTTCCGCAGTTACCCCGGAAGATGTCCGCGAATTTTGGTGAGAGGACGACTTTGAATCCATGGTCCATCAGAGCCCAAACGGCGTGTTCCCTGGATGATCCCGTTCCGAAATCGGATCCGGCAACCAACACCGATGCGCCGGCATAACGGGGGTTGTCGAGGGGGAATGTTTCGTCTGTGCGAAGGTCGGCGAACAGTGCGTCCTGAAACCCTGTTCGGCTGATCCTTTTGAGAAACGTGGACGGGATGATTTGGTCGGTGTCAACGTTGGTCTGTTTCAGGGGCAGGGCCACGCCGGTGTGGACGGTGAATTTCTCCATGCTAGTTTCCTGTTCCGGTTTTCTGCAGATCTGATGGTGTTGAGATGGTTCCCCTGATCGCGGTCGCTGCTGCTACAGGGGGAGAGACGAGGTGGGTCATGCTGCCTCTGCCTTGACGGCCTTCGAAGTTCCGGTTGGATGTGGAGACGCACCGTTTGCCTGCCGGGACCTGGTCCGGGTTCATTCCCAGACACATGGAGCATCCGGCGAAGCGCCACTCTGCCCCAGCGTCGAGGAAGATTTGGTCCAGGCCCTCCTTCTCCGCCTGCGCCTTGACCTGCATCGAGCCAGGGACGACCAGCATTTGGATGCCTTCCTTGATCCGGTGCCCGGCCAAAACTGTTGCGGCCGCGCGCAAGTCTTCGATGCGGCCGTTTGTGCATGAACCAAGGAAGACCATGTCGACCGGAATATCCCGCATGGGCGTCCCGGCCACCAGGCCCATATAGGTCAGGGACTTCTTCGCTGCGGCCCGGTCGCGTTCTTCCGAAAAGTCATCCGGGTCCGGGACGCTGCCGCTGATGGGCACCGCCTGCGCGGGATTCGTTCCCCACGTGACAAACGGCGTGATCAGCTCAGCGTTCAGGGTGATTTCGGCGTCGTAGACGGCGTCCGGATCACTTCCCAGCGAGAGCCAGTACTCGGAGGCCGAAGCCCAGTCCGCCTCGTCCGGTGCGTGGGGCTTGCCCCTGAGGTATTCAAGAGTCTTGGCATCCGGGGCGATCATGCCGGCGCGGGCGCCGGCTTCCACGGACATGTTGCAGACGGTCATGCGCGCCTCCATGGACATCTCCTGGATGGCTTCGCCACGATATTCCAGAACGTACCCCTGTCCTCCACCGGTGCCGATCTGCGCGATCAGGGCAAGAATAACGTCTTTGGACGTGACACCGGCAGCCAGTTTGCCCTCAATGTTCACAGCCATCGTCTTGAACGGCTGCAGGGGCAGTGTCTGGGTCGCCAGGACATGCTCTGCTTCGCTGGTTCCGATGCCAAAGGCCAGAGCTCCGAAGGCGCCGTGCGTTGAAGTGTGTGAGTCGCCGCAGACGATCGTCATCCCGGGCTGTGTAAGGCCAAGCTGGGGACCGATGACGTGGACTATGCCCTGTTCTTTGCTGCCCATGTTAAAGAGGTTGATACCGAAATCCGCGCAGTTTTCGCGGAGCGTCTGAACCTGGAGCCTTGAGGTGAGGTCAACGATCGGTTTATCGATCCCGATAGTGGGCACGTTGTGGTCCTCGACAGCCAGTGTGAGGTCAGGCCTCCGAACGGTGCGGCCGGAAAGCCGTAGCCCCTCGAAAGCCTGCGGACTGGTCACCTCATTGACGAGGTGAAGATCGATGTAGAGAAGGTCAGGCTTACCCTCCTCATGGCGTACATTGTGGGATTTCCACACTTTTTCGGCAAGGGTATAGCCCATGAATAACTCTCGATTCGTCGATTCGTTCGGCGCGGTGTGAACCCGCGAAGGCAGGAATTTGGAAGTGCCGCTGTAGGGGTCAGCGGCGGGAGATTTCCGCGGAGTCCTTGTTTGTGGTGAGTCCGTCGTTCGCGCTCCAGTGGAATCAGAGCCGGATAGCCATGCTTCATCCGGTCGATTGCAGTGGCCCGTCTGGGGTGCGACTCCCCCCGCTACTTGCTGACTTTGCCCGCGAGTGAGGCGATGGGCCGCAGGAACAGCGGCCTTGCGAGGAACCACGCGGCGACGATGACGGCCAGTGACGCGGCGAACATCCCGAACCCGGTCCATCCTGCGCCGTCGTTGGCGGCGTACATGTGGTTAAGGTTTTTCAATGCGCCGGTGGTGAGCACGAGCGCCACGTGCACGATGATGAAGCCGACGAAGTACAGCATGACCGGGAAGTGGATCGCCCGGGCCGTCTCGATGGGGTAGATCCGGTTCAGTGCGGTGGCATTCTTCGGCCAGGCCCCGCTCATCCGCAGGCCGGTGGCCAGGGCCAGTGGCGCTGCGATGAAGACGATGGAGAAGTAGGCCAGCACTTGCAGCGAGTTGTAGTTGACCCAGCCGTTTTCGGTTGGCCATTGCAGCGATGCGTACTGGAGGGCTGTGGACAGGGCGTTGGGAACGATTTCCCAGCTGGTGGGCACGATCCGCATCCATTGGCCGGTAGCCAGCAGCAGGATGACGAAGATGACGCCGTTGAGCACCCACAGCGCGTCCAGGCTCAGGTGGAACCAGAGGTTCAGGCTGATCTTGGCCGGCTTTCCCTTGGTCCTGATCAGCCCGGTGTTGTTCCGGGTCCAGTGTTCCTTGGGTCTGGCTGTGGTACGCACGAGCCACCCGGATCGGATGATCAGCACGAGGAAGAACGCGTTGAGGAAGTGTTGCCAGCCCAGCCAAGCCGGCAGCCCCACCGGGGCCGTCTCCGGTAGTTCGACCTGCCCAGGGTAGGTGACCAGGAACTCCTGGACGGCCGGGAGCGTCCGCATCCACTGGGCAATGAGCACCACAGCCGCCAGCGCCACCACGGCGATGCTGATCGCTACGGCCAGTCCGACCCGCTTGTTCCCGGGCTTCACTGGCGTTTTGCTGCTAGTCGTCGGCATGACGTGTTGTCCTTTCCTGAGGGCGTGGCCACTTCTTTGGCAGCCGGATCACCGGAGCCAAAGGCTGCGAAGGAGGGGCCCGGCCCCCGTCCCGGCCCATAGTGGGGCCGGGACGGGGGCAGCTAGTTGGAGCGGGCCTGGATGGCGTCGATCAGTTGGGGAACGACGGTGAAGACGTCGCCGACGATGCCGAAGTCGGCGACGTCGAAGATGGGGGCGTCCTCGTCCTTGTTGATGGCCACGATGGTTTTGGCGGTCTGCATGCCGGCCCGGTGCTGGATGGCGCCGGAGATCCCCAGCGCGACGTACAGTTGCGGAGAGACGGTGATGCCGGTCTGGCCGACCTGGGAGCCTTGTTCGATGTAGCCGGCGTCAACGGCGGCGCGGGAAGCGCCGACAGCGGCGCCGAGAGCGTCGGCGAGCCGCTCGACGAGCACGAAATCCTCTCTGGAACCGAGGCCGCGGCCGCCGGAGACCACACTGGTCGCCCCGCGCAACGCCGGCCGGCCGGAACCGGATTCTGCGGCGTGCAGCGTGTCGATTCTTGCAGAGTTTCCGGCGTCGATGTTCAGTGCGACGGTGGTGACCGTAGGGGTTGCCGCGGCGGCGCGCTCGTCCAGGGCACCCTGGCGCAGGGTGATGACCGCCGGGCCGGGGTGCACTGTCGCTTCAACAGTGTAGGCACCGCCGAAGACCGAGTGGATGCCCACGGCGGACCCGTCGTCGTTTACCCGCACGTCCACGACGTCGGCCAGCAGCCCGGCACCGGTACGGACCGCGAACCGGCCCGCGACCTCCCGGCTTTCAACCGAGTTCGCCACGATAACCGCGGACGGTTCCAGAGCCTGGGCCGCGGATGTGAGCGCTTCGACCTGGGCGGCCGCGATCACGCGACCCACGTGTGCGCTCTCCGCGATGTAGACCTGCTGCGCGCCGAGGGCACCAAGCTGGGCAGCAAGGCCAGTGCCGTCTCCCGGGTGTGTTGTTACGACAGCCACCGGGGTGCCGAGTTTTGCTGCCGCGGCAATCAGTGCCGGGGCGCTTGTGGCAAGAACGCCTGTGGGTGAGATTTCAATCAGTGCCAGTACGTTTGTCATGTCAGTCTCCTCGAATCAGATCAGGCGGCGGGCGACCAGAAACTCGGCGAGCTCCCGTGCCGCGGTTCCGTCGTCGACGATCTTCTTACCGGCAGTGCGTGCCGGCCGCTCGGAAATGCTGCACACCTCTGAGGTGCCGCCGCCCGTGTGCCCGTCAAAGCCCAGGTCCACCAGAGAGAAGGTGACGAGGGGCTTGCGCCGGGCGGACATGATGCCCTTGAAATTCGGGAAGCGTGCCTCGGCGGACCGTTCGGTCACTGACACGATGGCCGGCAGTGCCGTGCTCACGGCCAGCGTCCCTGCCTCCACGGTGACCTCGCCGGCCACGGCGCCCTCGGTGATCTCCACTGTGTTCAGCGAAGGAAGGAGCGGCAGCCCGAGATGCTCGGCCACCATCGCCGGCACTAAGCCGCCCCGGCCGTCGGTCGATTCATTGCCAGCGACAACCAGGTCAAAACCGGTCTGCCGTACGGCAGCGGCCAGGACGGCAGCCGTCATCGCTATGTCGGCGCCTTTCAGACGGTCGTCCTCCACATGCACGGCGGAGTCCGCCCCCATGGACAATGCCTTGCGCAGCGCCGTCGTCGCGGAGGCAGGACCCATGGTCAGCACCACAACCTCGCTACCCTTGTTCGCATCCTTATGACGCAGCGCCACCTCCAGGGCGCGCTCGTTGATTTCGTCCGCAACGCCCTCACTTGCGCCGCGGTCCAGCAGGCCCGTCGAGGCGTCGAGTCTGCGCTCCTCCTCGGTATCGGGAACCTGCTTCACCAGAACAATGATTTTCACGGGACTTTCCTCCTGCTGTTAATGCTTCGACTAAAAGGTCCAGGATCTATTTGTTGTGTCCCCATTGAGTACGAGGCTTCCCTGGTGCTTGCCGTGATTGCTCCCATGGGATGCCCTGACCTCCCCGCACCACCGGCCTTCACCGCCTGCGCACCTGTGCGGTGCTGAGACCGTCCACAGTGCGGATAGTCCTTTCTGACGCATTCTTCGCGGTTCCGCGTTCGGCGAATGCGGTGATGCGCCGCACTGTGTCCTCATTCGAAGCCAGCGACGAGATCGTGCGCAGCTCGTCCTCGAGGTGTTCCGCGTATGACGACAGGCGTTGAGCGCTCAGGAGGCGCCTGGTCGGCCCAAGGGTCTGGGTCGCTCCGGCAGCCAGGCTCTCCCCCAACTCCCTGGCGCGGTCTCGCAGGCCGGACGTGTCCACTAGTTCACTGACCAGGCCCCACTCGAGGCCGTCGCGGGCACTGGCGACCCGGCCAGCCAGACATATTTCGGCGGTGCGTCGCGGTCCTACCATCTGGGGCAGCAGGTAGGAGACGCCGCAGTCCGGGGTCAGGCCCACCCCAGCGTAGGCGCTTAGGAAGGTGGCTTCGGGAGCGGCGAGGACAAAGTCAGCGTTGAGCACCAGCCCCAGCCCCGCGCCGGCGGCAGGTCCGTGAACCGCCGCGATGCTCACGAGCCGGGACCGGGCCATGGCCAAAACCACCTCATGCATGGTCCCGGCAAGCTCCAGCAGATAGCCGCTCTTGTCCTGCGCATCGGCCATCCCTGCCACATCGCCGCCCGCGCAGAAGTATTTGCCGGATCCCTGGAGCACCAGGACGTGGCAATCCGGGTCGGACTCGGCGAGGTCAAGGGCAGCAGCAAATTCTTCGGCCAGCGGGATGCTGAGTGCATTGGCTTCGTCGGGCCGGTCCAGCGTCAGCCACATCAACGCGCCGTCACGGTCCGCTTTTACCAGGTCAAAGTTCATGGGGTTCCTTCAAGGCCGTATTCCGGTTAGCGGGGCGCCATGCGGACCGCGCCGTCGAGGCGGATCGTCTCACCGTTGAGCATCGGGTTTTCGATGATGTGGAGGGCCAAGGCGGCGTATTCTTCGGGTGTCCCCAGCCGGGACGGATGAGGCGTCTGGGATTCAAGGGAAGAAATTGCATCCGCTGGCAACGAATCGAACATCGGCGTGTGGAACAGGCCGGGGGCAATTGTCATGACCCTGATCCTGTGCTGGGCCAGGTCGCGCGCGATCGGAAGCGTCATTCCGGTGACCCCGGCCTTGGACGCCGAATATGCCGCCTGTCCGACCTGTCCATCAAAGGCTGCCACCGATGCGGTATTGATGACGACGCCGCGCTCCTCGGCATCCGTCGGTTCCTCGATCATCCGCGCGGCCGCCACGCGGATGACGTTGAACGTGCCGATCAGGTTGATCTCTACGACCTTCCGGAAATCCTTCAGCGGATGCGGCCCCTTCTTGCCGACCACGCGCACTGCGCTGGCAATACCGGCGCAGTTGACCACGACATCCAGTCCACCCAGTTCCGTGGCCGCGTCCACGGCGGCCTGAACATCAGTTTCGTCGGTAACGTCAGTCGGGACAAACCTGACGAGCTCCCCGAGTTTCTTGGCGATCACCTCACCGTTGGAGGAGGCCAGATCCGCAATCACGACAGATCCGCCCGCTTTCACGAAACGGCGCACCGTCGCGAGGCCGAGGCCCGAAGCCCCTCCCGTCACCAGCGCTGTCTTATTGGTGATCTCCATGATGACTCCCTAAATTCTGATGATCGTTGATTACTGCCCCGGCTACCGGGCTGGCGGCGTGCCAGCAGGACCACAAATGGCCGCTTTGCTGTCAGGACAGGCGACGGAAAAGCGCGGCTAAGGCCTGGCCTCCGCCTATGCACATGGTGACGATGCCAAGCTCCAGGTCCCGGCGGACC
Organism: Pseudarthrobacter sp. B4EP4b; assembly: GCF_006680095.1. Lineage (NCBI taxonomy): Bacteria > Bacillati > Actinomycetota > Actinomycetes > Micrococcales > Micrococcaceae > Pseudarthrobacter > Pseudarthrobacter sp. B4EP4b. The sequence continues at coordinate 34,190 of NZ_VHIJ01000045.1, forward strand.
AGATCCTTGGCAACCCGCAGGCTCAGAATCGCTCCCGTTGCGCCAACAGGATGGCCGAGGGCGATTGCCCCGCCGTAGGGATTCGTTTTTCCCGGGTCCAGTTTGGCATCGCGGATAACGGCGACAGCCTGCGATGCAAAGGCCTCGTTCAGCTCGATCGTGTCAACGTCCGCCGGAGTGGTACCTGTCTGTTCGAACAGCTTCCGAAGCGCCAGCACAGGGGCATACCCCATCAAACCGGGCGCCATAGCCGCCGTTGCCACCGCTTCCAAGGTGACCAGCCCCGTCAAGCCGCGCCCGGCGGCAACGGATTCCCGAGCAAGGACAACGGCGGCGGCACCATCGTTGATCCCCGAGGAATTGCCGGCCGTGACGGTTCCGTCAACCTCGAAGACGGGACGAAGCTTGGCCAGTGCATCCAGCGTCGTGCCAGGCCTGGGATGTTCGTCCTTCTCAACCGTCAGTGGTTTGCGCCCGGCGATATGCACCTGGGTGATCTCCTCGGCGAAGGCGGCACGGGCAGCCTCGGTGGCGGCTCGTCGCTGGGATTCGAGGGCGAATTCGTCCTGTTCCTGTCGCGACACGTTGTATTTTCTTGCCACATTTTCCGCGGTCACACCCATGTGTTTCCCGCTGAGCGGATCCGTCAGGATGGCGACGGTGCCGTCGACGAGTGCCTTATCGCCGAGCTTGTAGCCATTTCTGGCCCCGAAGTCGTAGAAAGGCATCCGGGTCATGGATTCGTTGCCGCCCGCCACGGCGAGATCCGCCCCGCCCCAACGCATCTGCATCGCGGCGGACCAGATGGCCTGAAGGCCGCTGCCGCAGAGACGGTTCACGGTGTAGGCGGGGGCACTGTCGGGCAGTCCTGCGGCGATTGCCACCCTGCGGGCGTTGTAGGCATCGGGACCGACCTGTCCGATGCATCCCATCACGACCTCGTCGATCTCCGATGCCTCGACCCCGGAGCGATGCAAGGCGGCTCGTACGGCCGTGGCACCGAGTTCGAACCCTGGCACGTCCCTAAAAGCGCCGCCGAAGCTGCCGATCGGAGTCCGTGCCCCCTCCAAAAGGACGATCTTTTCGTTTTTGCTCATGGTTGGCCTAGTTATCACTAATCGGGAGCAGCCCTGTAATCATGGTTTGCCCTAGGACGATCTGCGGGTTGTTGATGCGGCGACCGCGAGGATCAGTACGGCGCCGTTGACGACGGGGACCCACGTGAACGGAAGGCCGCCCACCACCAGGCCCTGCGCCACCCATTGCACGGCGATGCCGGCGACCAATGTTCCCCAGACCGTAAAGTGACCGCCTTTGGAGAACAGCACCGTGGAGACGAAGGCCGCCGCGAACGCCGGGAGCAGGTAAGGAACTGCGATGCCTGGGTTGGCTCCGCCGAGCTGTGCAGCAAGGACGATTCCTGTCAGGCCTGCAAGCAGTCCTGCGATCACAAACGAGATCACAATCTGGCGCCCGACCTGGACCCCCGAAAGGCGAGCGGCCACTGGATTGGCCCCCGATGCCCTCACGTATCGACCAAAGGTCGTGAAGGCCAGCGCCAGCCACAGAACAAGAGCCACAAGGACGACCAGTCCGGCCACTAATGAGACTGAGTTCACCCACGAGGGCACCTGCAGAATCGAGCCACCGGCAACGAAGCCCACGGCGGTCGCAAGGGCAGCAATGGAGGCCGAACGCCGGGCCAGCCGCGTGCTGGAAAGCTTGCGACGAAGTGCCCTGAACGAGCCGTATGCCAGTGCGGCGAGAGCGATCCACACGATCACAGCCGGAACCGTCGATTGGAACGAACCGAACGAGCCGCTTCCGCTGAACCAGCCCGGCAGCGGGTGCTCTGCCGTGGGTGTCACAGCCGTGCCACCCGAATACACGGACGACAGTCCGAGGAATACCCCGCTGGTGCCGAGAGTGGCGATAAAAGCGTTGACCCTGAACACCACCACCAGCACGCCGTTAAGGAGTCCTCCCAGCATGCCGACCACAAGGCACGTCACCAGCACTGCGGAGAACGGCCAGCCCTGTTGCGTCGCAAGTCCGACCGTCAGATACGTGGTCAGCGTAGCCATACTGGCACCGGAGAGGTCGAACTGCCCGGAAATCAGGGGGAACACCAGTGCCAAGGCAAGGATGAGGATCGGCGCCACTTGGTGGATATCCAAAACTCGAGCGTTGATGTCCAAAAAGCCTGCGCCGAGCCAAATGGCATAGGCAACGAAGATGCCGAAGAAAGCCAATCCGGTCAACATGTCGGGGAACCCGGCGAACCACCGCCGTGACGGTCGCGTGGGCCCACGGTCCCCCGTGCCCGAAGGCCGCCCGGGTGCTTCAGAGGACGGCGCGGACGCCTGTGGGCCCGTGTCGGAGATGGGCTTGTTCATCATAGGATCGACTCCAAAGTCTCGTTGTTCAAATCGTCTCGGGCAGTCAGTTGATCCATCCGCCCGTCCTTGACCACTCCGATGCGGTCACACACGGCGAACAGGTCCTCGGCGTCTGAGGACACCACGAGCACGGCGGCCCCCTGGGCTGGCAGGCCCAGGATCGTTCGGTAGATCTCCGCCCTCGTGCCGATGTCCACGCCGCGGGTCGGCTCACAAAGGACGTAAAGGTCCGGCTCCTTGAGCAGCACCCGGCCAAACAGCACCTTCTGCTTGTTCCCCCCGGACAGGACGTCATACGGACCATCTGCGTCGGACGGCGTCACACAGAGCTCTTTGATCACCCGGCGTGCTGCCGCCTGTTCCTTGTCCTTCCGAACTATTCCGTTCGAGGACGCCCACCGATGCATGGACGAGATCATCAGGTTGTCAGTAACACTCAGCCCGTCCAAGCCTGATTGGGTCTCTCGGTGCGGTGGGATCAGCGCCCGTTTCAAGCTGTGGCCGAACTGGATCGAGCCGCCGTCTGGCCGCGACGTACCGGAGGCAAGGTAGGCGACTTCGTACAGTCCCGAGCCCGGGAGCCCCGTCAGCCCGACGATCTCGCCCCGCCGAATAGTGAGATCGATTGGGCCGAGTCCCTCGTACGTCGTGCTGGTGAACGTGAGGACCGGCCCACCCAGGGCAGGGGGCGCGCCTTTTGAGACGAGGGTATCTGACTCGTCCTCGACCAGTGCCCGCACCAGCGCGTCGTGGTCAAGGGTCGCTGCGTCTGCATCCGTAGCGATACGCCCGTCGATGATCACGACGATCCTGTCTGTGAACTCGAGTACCTCGGAGAGTTTGTGCGTTACCATGACCACCGTTGCACCTGCCCGCGCCATGGAGCGCAGGGCCGCAACCACGCGCGCGGCCTCGTCGGTCGGCAGATTCGAGGTCGCCTCGTCGACGAAAAGAGTGGTCGCACCCGCCTGGAACGCCCGCGCGACCGCGACGAGCGTCTTCTCGCCCGGAGCCAACGCCGCGACGGGTTGATCAACGTCGACGTCGAGACCGACGGCATTGATGGCAGTCATGGCGGCCCTGCGCTCCGCAGAATGATTGAGGATCGGCCCGAACCGGCGCATCGGCGCCAGGCCCAGCCGGAGGTTTTCAGACACTGACAAATCATCGATCAGCCCTAGGTCCTGGTGGATGAAGGCGACGTCCGAGCGGTCCGCCAATGACCTCACGGGCTCATCGCCCAACCTCACCTCGCCAGTGTCGTACGAATAGACCCCGGCGAGGATCTTGATTAGCGTCGATTTGCCGGCCCCGTTCGGACCCATAAATCCGGTCACCGTCCCCGGACGGAACTCCACACTCAAGTCCCGGAGCACGGTGTTCGTGCCGAACTTCTTCGACAGGCCCGAGATCCTGACCCCACCGGAGGACCTTGAGGGCACGCCTTCACTCACGGTTTGCCCCAGAGCTTTTTGAACTGAGCTACGTACTTGGCGGAGTTCGGCGAGGTGCCGTCCGTCGGGTAGGCATCAGCCGTGCTCTTGTCGACGAGGCCAACCTTGGTGGAGTCCGCACCCTTCCACAGCGGTTTGCCCTGCATCTGGCGTGCGAGGAGGTCCATCATAGCGTACGCGTGGTACTCCCAGTTGTTGGTCGTCACCGCAGAAACGTTGTAGTCCTTGTTTTTCAACTCTGCGATTGCCGCTGGGAGCGCATCGAACGTGGTGATGCTCAGATCCATGCGGCCAGCTGCGGCAGCGGTCTTGGCATAGGCCTGGGCAGCACCATCGGAGTAACCCAAGACATCGGTGAACTTGCCCTTTGGATTCGTCGAGAGGAACGCCGAGAAGTAGGGCGGTCCCGGCTGCGCGAGGTCGGCGCTGCTGACGGTCTCTTTGTCGATCGTGCAAGCCGGGCACATTTCCTGGATATAAGCCGACGCACCTTCGACGCGGTTCACGACGAGGGCGTACTGCTTGTCGTAGTACATCTTGATTTTCGCCTTACCCCCGCTGTTGGCGACCATCGCCACCGCAGCCATCCGGCCTTCATTCGTGAAGTCGTCGCTCGCCAGTATGATCTGGTCCTGCAATACTGTGTTTACGACGTTGAACCCGCCGACTAGTTTGCCGGACTTGAGTGCACCCTCGATCGATGTCTTCAGCAGCGCTGCGTCGAGCCCCTCGTAGACGATGGCGTCAAAGTCTGACTGGCTCGCCTGCTCGATGTAGTTGGCAATCTTCCCAACGTCCAGCTGGCCGTCGAAGACCGTCGGGGTCCACCCGATGTCCTTCGCCGCCTGCTCGAGGAAACGGGTCTCATAGACGCCCGAGGTGCTGTTCTGCCCAATGGAAATGATCGCGACCTTCTTGTGCCCAGGATCGATCGCATCGGTCGGCATCGGCAGCTCCAGGTTTGCCACGTTCAGGGCGGCCTTGTAGTCCGCCTCGGCTTGAGCCAGTCCCTTCGAGTCAGCAGCAGCGCCGGCGCCCTCGGAACCACCGACGGCTGGCGTACCGGTAGCTGAGCCGCACCCGGTGACGAGCGAGAGCGCCAGAAGCGCACTGGCGCCAGCGGCCCGCCTTCTTCCGGGCTGCGTGGTCGAAAGCATATTCCGTAGTTTCATTAGTTCCCTCGTTAGGTTCAAGGTCAGCGCTGCAAACAGGACAGCATCGGCCAATGTTCACTCGCGCCAGTTCACGGCAATCCATGCAGGCACGTCTCCGGATGAAGATTTATCGAATCTAGAGCACCGCACCAAAATCGTCAAGCCTTTTATGATTTTGCGGTTTCGGTTACGGTAGGCGTGGCGAGATCGTCGAAATCTCGACGAGAGGGGCAAAATTTCTGCCGTCCCAGTTACACCGCAGCGCAGCTCGAAGGCTCATGGCAGCAGGGAAACTCAGAATCACACGACAGCTTAAGGATGGAAGCCATGGGTCAACTCAGTGGGAAAGTAGCGATCGTGACCGGCGCCGCGTCAGGCATCGGCCAGGCGCAGGCGAATCTCTTCCTGCGCGAAGGCGCGCGGGTGGCCTTGCTCGATCAAGCTCCCATCATGCCCGACAGCATCGCCGAGTTCGGTGAGAACGCGATGGCACTCACGGCCGATGTATCGTCGACGGAGGATTGGCGCGACAACATCCAGGAGGTCATCAGATGTTTTGGCGACATCAATGTCTTGGTGAACACGGCCGGTGTTGGCATCTTTGGCCCCGTTGAAGAAACCACGCCGGAACAGTTCACCACCATGTTTCGGGTCAACCAGCTCGGCGTGTTTCTCGGTATCAAGCACGTGGCTCCCAGCATGCGAACCGCCGGAGGCGGCTCGATCATCAATATCGCCTCCGGAGCGGGCCTTCGCGGGCTGGTCAACATGTCCTGCTACTCGTCGACCAAGTGGGCCGTCCGTGGCCTGACACGGAGCGCGGCGATCGAGCTGGGCCCGGACAAGATCCGG